>NZ_JPIK01000017.1 GCF_000717475.1 Desulfonatronum thiodismutans | reverse complement strand
CATTGTCCGCGGATGAGCGCGCCACAGTCCTTGAGATCTTACACAGCCAGCGTTTTCAGGACAGTACGCCGCATGAAATCTATGCCTCTCTTTTGGATGAAGGTCGGATGCTCTGTTCCATCAGCACCATGTATAGGCTTCTCCGGCAAGAAGGTGAGAACCAGGGCCGTAGGCGACAAACAGCCAGGACCCATTATGAAAAACCCGAATTACTGGCCACGGCTCCCAATCAAGTTTGGTCCTGGGATATCACCAAACTCAAGGGGCCACGAAAATGGAACTATTTCTATCTCTACGTGATCATGGACATCTACAGCCGGTACGTTACCGGGTGGATGATTGCCTCTCGAGAATCACAAAGCCTGGCCAAGCGCTTGATCGAGGAATCCTGCGAAAAGCAGAATATCGCCCAAGGTCAGTTGACCATCCATGCCGATCGCGGCCCCAGCATGCGCTCAAAAACCGTTGCCCAACTCTTGGCTGATCTGGGCATCACGAAAACCCATAGCAGGCCTTATACGAGCAATGACAACCCATTCTCGGAATCTCAGTTCAAAACCTTGAAATATCATCCCTGTTTCCCTGGAAACTTTGGTTCACAAGAAGACGCTTTGGCCTACGGTAGAACCTTTTTCCCTTGGTATAACGAGGAGCATCGGCACAGCGGTATCGGATTCATGACGCCCGAGCAGGTTCATTACGGCATCGTCCCACAAATCCTGGAAACCCGGTCAAACGCCATGACACAAGCTTTCCTTGCTAATCCCATCAGATGGAATGGCCGTCACCCTGAACTGCCCAAAATCCTCCGGCCCCAAGAAGCGGTCTGGATCAACCCTCCAACCATGATGAAAACGCTACACTAATTTTATGGACCTGGCTGTCTCACTTTCATTGACACATTCCGAACAGTCCGTTGAAAAACTCCCAATTGCTGCGTCGCCGCAAAAAGTTCAAACTCTCACGTATGAATAAATACGCTTCGACCTTGAACTTTTTTTGCTCCTTGCACTTGGGGTTTTTGAACGGACTGCCGGATAAGGACTTATTCAACACTCAGCTAAACGTGGATTATTGACCGCGCCCATGGTGGCGAAATATAGTGGATGCCGTCGGAATGACACGGTTTGCAAGTACAAAAAGCGACCGAAGATCGCGGAAGCAAGGACGGTCATGAGGAGCATGGAAATGTTGAAGAACGACGGTGAGACATCACGGATTTCCGCCTGTATCCTGGACTGTCCGGACGCCTGTTCGTTTCTGGTCGATTTCCGGGCTCGAACGCTCCGGGCAAATCCGGCGCATCCGTTCACCAATGGGTTCATTTGCCGGAAAGGCGCTCGTTGTTTTGATCGACTGGACGCCCCGGAACGCATCACCCGGCCCTTGGTGCGCATGAAGCCCAAGCGTGGACTGCGTCGCGGGAAAACCGACGGTTTGGCCCAGGAGGGGTTTGAGGTGGCTTCCTGGGATACGGCCTTGGACGTGATCGTCGACAAGCTGAACGCCTTGGCGGACCGGCCCGAGGCCGTGCTGCACGTGCGTGGCCACGGGTATCGCGGGGTCTTGGCTCAGGCCAGCCTGAACCTTTTCTCGGCCCTCGGCTCCTCCACCATCCACGGCTCCCTGTGCGACGATGCGGGCATTGAGGCATGCATCCGTGACTTCGGGGCGTTGGAGCATAACGATCCATCGGATTTGCTCAATGCGGCCCGGATCGTGAATTGGGGCAAGGACCTGGTGCGCTCCTCCCCGCATACCGGCCTTTTGGTCCGCGAGGCGCGCAAAAGAGGAACCAGGGTGCTGACCATCTCTCCAGGCGGTGATGGAAGCGAAGGATGGTCCGACCGGGTGTTCCGCATTCGTCCCGGTACGGACCGTTTTTTGGCGGCCTGGCTGATTCGTCGGCTTATGGAGCTGGACGGGATTTCTCCGGACGTCGTTCGAGGTTGTGCCGGTTGGGAGGCGTTTCGAACGCTGATAATGAGTCATAATTCCGAAGATCTGCTGCTTCGCTGCGACGTGGAGCGGAGTCACGCGGAGGAATTGCTGGAGTGGTATGCGCCCTTGCCCGGGGCCACTTCCGATTACGCCGTCGGCCCCACGGCCACGCTGATCGGCTGGGGCGTGCAGCGGTATTTGTACGGCGGCCAGAACGTGCGATTCATCAATGCCCTGGCCTTGCTGTCGGGCAATATCGGTCGCGTCGGAGGAGGCTCGTACTTCAACATTGCCTCGGGCCGCAATCTGGGCTCGTGGCGGGCGGATTCACCGGGGCGACCCGTGACAACCTCCAGACGCTCCTTTCCGTTGCCCTCCTTGGCCTGGGAACTGGAATGGGCCGACCCGCCGGTTGAGTTCGTCTGGGTTGACGGGCACAATGTGGTCAATCAGGTCCCGGACAGCCTGGCCATGGCCAAGGCCTTGCAGCGGCCCTTCGTGGTCTGCGTGGAGGCGTTTTTGACGGACACGGCTCGCTGCGCGGACGTGATCCTGCCGCCCGCCTTGATGCTGGAGCGCGAGGAGATCGTGGGCTCCTGTCTGCATCACTATGTGAATTATTCCGGTCAGGCGGTTCCGCCCCGGGGGGAGTGCCGCGCGGATTACGACATTCTGCGCGATCTGGGAGCACGGTTGAGCCCGTCGGTGCGCTTCCCGGAGCCGGACGAGTGTCTGCGAGTCGGCCTCGGCCCCGTGGGCGTCGATCTGGACGCTTTCCGGGCCAAGGGTTTCGCATGGGCCGATCATCCTTCAGTCGCCTTTGAGGGGCTGAAGTTCGCTCATTCTGACGGGTTGTATCGATTCCCCGAGGCACTAGATCCGGAACCCCTGGAAATCGATCAGGACGACGATCCCGAGTTCCCTTTACGCCTGCTCTCCCTGGTTCGCGGCTCCTACATGCATTCCCAGATTCCAGAGAGCGAGCAGCAGGGGCTGCCTGAGGTAATGGTCTCCCCGGACAACCCGGACCTGGACGATGTGGACCCGGACGGTCCGATCTTCCTGGCCACGCCCCTGGGGCGCATGGCCGTACGCATACGCCTGGATGCATCCCTGCATCCCCTGGTCGTCCTGTTCCGTCGCGACGGTTGGGTCAGCCTGGGCCACGGCCCCAACGCGATCATCGAGCCCCAAATCACGGACATGGGCGATTGCGCGGCTCTGTACAGCCAGTGCTGTCGGCTGGAGGCGGACTGAACATTTGGCAGATGATCGCCGACCATATGGACTTTTTTCGCTTGGCTTCGTACAGAGGTGGCGACGGTTTGCGTTGGAGACCGAACGCGTCCCGGCCTGGGGCCGGTTTCAACTTAAGAACTGGAGAGCAGCGATGAAAAGAGCGACGTTTTGTTTGACGACTATTCTGGTCGTATTGCTTCTGGGAGGCTGGGTCTGGGCGGACGATTACCTGAAGATTCTCCATGTCAGCGAGCCGTATGAGATCATGGGGCAAAAACAGGCGGGCAGCGAGGAAATCGTCGAGACGTGGCTGAGCGGCAACAAGGCCCGGATGAATTCTTCCGACAGGACGTCGGTGATTTTCGATGGCGACAAGCAGGCTATGTACATGCTGGATCACGGCGACCGAACCTACACCGAGGTGCCGATGAACCTGTCCGAGGCCATGGCCGGCATGCTGGGTGAGCAGGAAGGTGGGCAGGAAATGGCCCAAATGATGGCTCAAATGATGGGGGCAATGATGCAGGTCAAGGCTTCGGTCGTGGATACCGGAACCGAGAAGAACGTCAACAACTGGACCTGTCGGGTTTATGAGCTGACCTTGAACATGCCCATGGGGCAAACCGCCTCGGAAATTTGCGCCACGGATCAGATCGACGTGAACGTGAGCATGTACAACAAGATCGGTCATGCCATGATGGCCGGGCAGCAAGGTTTTGAAGAGCTGCTCCGGGAAATGGAGAAAATTCAGGGGGTCGCCGTACTGACCGTGAGCAGGGCCAATATCATGGGCGCGACGGTGGTGACCCGGGAAGAACTTCTGGAGCATAAGAAAATGGCCGCTCCCGCCGGAAGTTTCGACATTCCAGATGGGTATACGAAACAGCGGTTCATGGGGATGTAGAGGCTGGTTGACGAATTTTTGTAATTCCTCAGCTCATCCGTGCTAAAGCTGACAGGATACCCGCCTGCGCGGGTATGACTGATTCGGAAACGGCATGATAAAGATACGTCATTCCCGCGCAGGCGGGTATCCTGTATCCGAATAAGGCTCTTTCTGAGATGTGCTGAGAAGTTACCATATTTCTCAAAAAAACAAGAGGAGTGACAGCATGGAATTTACGAGTACCAAGGTGGAGCAGGGCGTGACGATCAAGGCGACGGGCCGGATGGACGCGGTAACGGCTCCGTCTTTTGAGCAGGAATGCCTGCGCTGGATGGAGCAGGGGGATTCCAAGCTGATCGTGGACTTCACCGGCCTGGAGTACATCAGCAGCGCGGGATTGCGAGTCATTCTGGGCGTTGGCAAAAAGTTGAAAAGCCAGGGAGGCTCGTTGGCTTTCGGCGGGATGAGTTCCATGGTCAAGGAAGTCTTCGACATCTCCGGCTTCGCGTCCATTTTCCCGGTGTACGACTCCTTGGAGGCGGCCCTTGCGGCCAAGTAGCGACGAGAATATGGCCGGCCTTACCATGCCGGCGGACATATCCTCTCTGGAGCCTTTGCGGAGCTTCGTTCTGGAGCGGTTCGAAAGCACCGGACCGTTTCCGGCCTTGGCGCTGAAGATCGATTTGGTCTTGGAAGAGGTGCTCCTGAACATTTTTCACTACGCCCACGGTCCGAAACAGACCGGGACGGTCACCGTGGAGTGCGGATCAGGGGCGGAAGAAGGGCGGTTTCTGGTTCGATTCACGGACCAGGGGCCTCCCTTCGACCCGCTTTCCCAGCCTCCTCCGGATGTCACCCTGGGCATGGACGAGCGCGTTCAGGGCGGGCTGGGCATTCTGTTGACCAAAGAAATGAGCGCTTCCCAGCAATATCGTCGGGAGGGTGACAGCAACGTTCTGGAGATCGTTTTCGCCGAGTAGCCCCTTGCCGTGCTCGGCCAAGAGAAGTTCCGTCGTTTCAACTCCTTCGTGAATCATCGCGGGCCATGAGTTCCGCCCCTTCTTCCTCCTCCTTTGCCCCCCTGATCCTGCATGTGGACATGGACGCGTTTTTTGCCTCCGTGGAGCAACTGGACCATCCCGAGCTGCGCGGCAGGGCCGTGATCGTCGGCGGGTCCGAACGAGGGGTGGTCTCCGCTTGCAGCTACGAAGCCCGCAAATTCGGCGTGCATTCGGCCATGCCCATTGCTCAGGCCAGACGAGTCTGCCCGAACGGAGTGTTCGTGCCCGTGCGCATGGCGCGCTATGCCCAGCTCTCCCGGCTGGTCATGGCCGTTTTGGAGCGGTTTTCACCGCTGGTGGAACAGGCCTCGGTGGACGAGGCCTATCTTGACGTCAGCGGCCTGGAACGCGTTTTCGGTCCGCCCCGGCGGCTGGGAGCGGCGTTGAAGCAAGCCGTTGTCGCGGAAACCGGGCTGACGTGTTCCGTGGGCATGGCACCGGTCAAATTCCTGGCCAAGATCGCCTCGGATCAGAACAAGCCGGACGGCCTGTTCATCCTCACGCCGGACGACGTGCCGGCGTTTCTCGACGCCCTGCCAGTGTCCAAGATTCCGGGCGTCGGACGGCAAACTCTGGAGAAGCTCACGCTGCTCGGAGTGCGTCGGGTCGGCGATGTCGCGGGGTATCCGGAACGATTCTGGCGCGAACGGTTCGGAAAGTGGGGGGAGGTTCTCTATGCCAGGGCCAGGGGGATTGACCCCAGGCCGGTGGTCCCGGACTGCGAGGCCAAAAGCGAAGGCGCGGAAAACACCTTTGCCGAGGACAGCGACGACCGGGAGGAACTCAAGCGCTGGCTGCTGGATCAGGCCGAACGGGTAGGGCGGCGGCTGCGCCGGGAGGGCCACGCCGGGCGTACCGTGACGCTGAAGATCAAGTTCAGCGACTTCAAGGCGATCTCGCGGGGGAAAACTCTGCGGGAGTCCACCGCGTCCACGCGGATGATCTTCCAAACCGCCGCCGAATTGCTGGACGCGGAGCCGCTTCCCCGGAAAGTCCGGCTGATCGGGCTGAGCGTGTCCAATTTTTCCAGCGCAAGGCGGCAACGTTCTCTTTTCCCCGAAAACGAGACTGACCAGGACAAAACCCTTGACGCGACCCTGGATGCGATCCGGGAGAAATTCGGCCCGGAGTCCATGGTCCGGGGACGCATCTTTGGTTTTCGGAAGTCGTAGCAGCGACCGTCCCCGGAAAGAAACGGTCGCTTTTGGACCGAGTTGGCGGCAACCACATCATGCCTTCACCGTGAATCTCAGCTCACGGTGCATTCACCTCCCAGTCCGGCAAAAACGCGACGCTGGGCGTATTCGGACTGTTTGCCCTGGTTCCAGCGTTGGACCGGCCGATAGTAGCCCACGACCCGGGTGTAGACTTCCGCCGGGTTGCCGCATTCCGGGCACTCCGGGTGCTCGCCTCGAAGGTATCCGTGGTCCTTGCACACGGAAAAGGTCGGAGTGATGGAGATGTAGGGCAGCTTGGTCCGGCTCATGGCCTTGACCAGAAAGGCCCGCAGGGACTGGGGATCGGCCACGGCCTCGCCCAAGAAGGTGTGAAAGACCGTCCCGCCGGTGTACAGGGTCTGCAACTGGTCCTGATGCTCCAGGGCCGCGAAGACGTCCAGCCCCAGGTCCACGGGCAGGGCCGTGGAGTTGGTGTAGTACGGCACGCCGTTGCCCGAGGCTTTGATCCCGGCGTAGAGCGTCTTGTCCAGCTTGGCCAGCCGGTAGCTGACGCCCTCGGCCGGGGTGGCTTCCAGGTTGTACAGGTTGCCGGTCTCCTCCTGGAAGCGTCGGGTCAGGTCCTGGAGGTGGAGCAGGGTGGTCCGCATCAGCCGGATCCCGGCCGGGGTTTCGATGCCCTTGCCCAGCAGGTTCTGGCAGGCCTCGTGGCCGCCCACCACGCCGATGGTGGAAAAGTGTCCGCGGTAGGCGTTTTTCAGGTAGCGCCGGGTGAAGGGAAACATGCCCCGTTCCAGGTTGTCGTTGATCAGCTTGCGCTTGAACTCCAGACTGTCCCGGGCCAGTTCGGCGTATTCCGTGACCAAGTCCAGATAGTCGGCCTCGTCGTGGGCCAGAAAGGCCAGCTTGGGCAGATTCAGGGTGGCCACGCCGATGGAGCCGGTCAGGTCCCCGGCGCCGAACAACCCCCCGACCTTCTTGCGCAGTTCGCGCAGATCCATCTGCAACCGGCAGCACATGGAGCGGACGTCCTCGGGCTTGAAGTCCGAATTGATGAAGTTCTGAAAGTATGGAACTCCATATTTGGCAGTAAGTTGGAGCAGCAGCTCGCCCACCTCGGTTTCCCAGGGAAAGTCCTCGGTCACGTTGTAGGTCGGGATGGGAAAGGAGAAGATGCGGCCATGGTAGTCACCCTGAAGCATGACTTCCAGAAAAGCCCGGTTGATCATCTCCATCTCCGGGCCGAAGTCCGCGTAGGTCTGGCTGTCGTGGAGCCGGCCGCCGATGATCACTGCTTCGGATGCCAGGTGTTTGGGCGGGGCCAAGTCGAAGCTCAAATTGGTGAACGGGCTCTGGCCGCCCCAGCGGGACGTGGTGTTCAGATTGAACACGAATTTCTGAATGGCTTGGCGAACCTGACGGTAGTCCAGTTCGTCTTGACGGATAAAGGGCGCGAGATAGGTGTCCACGTTGTTGAAGGCCTGAGCCCCGGCCCATTCGTTTTGCAGGGTGCCCAGGAAGTTGACCATCTGGCCCAGGGCGGAGTCGAAATGCTTCGGCGGACCGGATGAGGAGCGACCCTCCAGATTGAAGCCTTCCAGCAGCAGATCCCGCAGGCTCCATCCGGCGCAGTATCCGGCCAGGCCGAAGGACAGGTCGTGGATGTGCAGGTAGCCGTGTTCATGGGCCTGACGCACTTCCAAGGGGTATTTTTCCAGGGCGTATCGGGCCTGGACCGTGCCGGAAAGGTGCAGCATCAGGCCCTGGAAAGAGTGGGACATGTTGGCGTTTTCAGCCACCCGCCAGTCGGACTTGTTCACGTAGGCGTCGATGGTGTCCATGATGTCCAGGAACGCGGCCTTTTGTTCCCGGATTTGGCGGCGTTTTTCCCTGTACAGGATATAGCGCTTGGCCACGTCGAACAGCCGGGACTGCATCAGAACCGCCTCGACCTGATCCTGCACCTGTTCCTGGTCCGGAACGGTCAGACCGGCCTCGGAAAGGCGTTCCTCCACCTTGCGGGCCATGCGGTCGGCCAAGATTGCATCTTGGATTCCGCAGGATTTCAGTGCCTTAAGGATAGCTGCGGCGATTCGGTCCACGGCCCAGGTTTCGGTGCGTCCGTCACGTTTGCAGATGTGGGTCAGCATGGTTGCTCCTTGGGATGATAGCCCTGGAAAGGGCGGGATGGTTGGCGAAAAGGTTGGGTTTGCAAGAGAAATCCGGAGGGAGGGAGAGATCTGGTTTCAAGGAGGTCCTCCGGCGTCAACAGGGGGACCAGGGTGGTTCTGAACAGAAAGTGTTTGGGATGGCGTTCGGCCAATTTGAAAATCCGGCCCAGGGTGGCCTTGGCTTCACGGGCGGTGATTTTGTTGCCGGTCAACACGGGATATTTGGACCACGGCCCTTTGAGGTCCACGGCCAACAGGTCCGCGGCCTGGATGTCCAGAATACGCTCCACGACGTCGGGATGCATGCCGTTGGTATCCAGCTTGACGGGTAAGCCCGATCGGGCCCGCAATTCGGCGAGCCATTCGGGAAGGTCCGTGGACAAAGCCGGCTCTCCGCCGGTGACCACGAGGCCGTCCAGCCAGGGGGCTCGCTGGTCGAGAAAGCCGAGAGCTCGGTCGCGAGAGATACAGGGATCGTCTTCGGAATTCCAGGCCAGATGGAAGTTGTGGCACGTGGGGCAACGCAGGTCGCAGCCGCCGAGAAACAGCACGGCGCAGACGCGACCCGGCCAGTCGCACAAACTCAGCGGCTCCAGGCCGCGCAGCCTGGACCAGGGAGAAGGGTGATTCCGCATAGTCCGTGATGGGGCTAATAAAGCCCCGGGGAACGGTCGTCTGGACATCCTCGTGTCCCGCGACAAATGCGCTTCAGGCAGGTCTTCTGACTTGTCCCCCTGATCTGGCGGGCCTTCCCGGAACACGGTTCCAGTGGCCATGCGAAGCCAGTCGGGTTGAATGGGACTTACAGCGGCGGGACCGTCCCGGAATTACACCGGGTTCCCTCTTGGCGCCATGGGGCGACCTGAAGCAAGGAGGCATGGCATGGGCGTTCGTTGAAAACGAGTTCGCCCATGCGTGAGAAGTTCTTAAAAAGAATCCGTGTCGATGTCCAGAAGTTGCTGCGAGGTGGCGGGACGGGCACGTGAAGGACAGGGCTGAAGAGCCATCGACCCTCACCAGCCATCGATTCAGATTCTGGTTAATGCCCCCTCATGAGCGAAGAACACTGAGCCGCGTTCCCCCGCGTGTTTTTTTTCCGAGGCCTCCTGAGCCATGTAGTGTTCATGCGGGGCGAGGGTCATGTTGTAGCCGAAGGTGATCTGGAGAGAGGCCGTGCGGTTGAGCCGGTCCGGACGCAAGGTGAACGTGAAGGACACTCCTTGAGCGGGATCCAGGATGAGGCTGGAGTAAACGCGCAAATCCTGGGCCAGGACCCGTCCCTGGTCGTCGCTGAGATAGGCGGCCAGCCATAAATCCTCGATCCAACTCAAATCAGCCGGAAGGTTTTCCGTCTTGGGGACCGCCCGTCCCTTGACTCGGTACTGTCCGCCATAGGACTCCGCGACGTAGGTAAAGCGCCAGAAACGCATCTCCAGTTGTTGTTCCGCGTTCAATACCCAGGGCTGACGCTGCAAGTGGCCGACGCTGGAGTAGGAACAGCCGACGGCCATGAACGTCAAAAAGACAAGAGTCATGGGAAAGCGTATTCGGCGCATGATCGTCTCTCCTATGGTCATCAAAAGGCGGCGAAGGTTGAATCCATTTGCGGGGTGCGCACGGATCAGGAATGCGCCTTGTCGGTCATCCGGCCATGCACGGCCAGCCAGATGCAGGGCGGGTCGTCGCTGGTGCGTTCCACGCGGTGTCGCAAGCCGGCTGGGAGAAAGAGACAGTCTCCGGCTTTGAGGGTCTTGGTCCTTCCGTCCGTGAAGCGGATTTCCGCCTCGCCCTGTACGAGGGCGACCCATTCGTCCAGTTCCTGGTCATACCAGAAATCGGGAGGCGAAACATGGCCCAGCGAGATGATTCGCTCGATGCGCAGACCGTCCCCACGCGCCAACAGATCGACCCGCTCCTCGGGCATGGTGCCCTTTGGGATGAAAAACAGGTTGAACATGATGAAATTGGTTTGTCAGCGCTCGGCCAAGGACTGGCGGGAGAGCAGGGAGCCGAGGGAGACGACGTTGATTCGCTGATCACGTTCGCGCTCCCATAGCTTCAATGCTTCCAGGGTTTCCGGGTAGGGGTGGCCGATGGCGATCACCTGCCCCTGGTTATGGGCCAATTGCTCGGCCTTGCGCAGTTGGAACAGAATTGCCTGGACATTGGGAATGTTGTCCAGGAAAATGTGCCTGCGAAGGTGCTCCAGGCCGATTTTGCGGGCCTGTTCGTCCGCGACGGAATCTCCGGTGGTCAGGCTGTCCAGAAAAAAGAGGTCGCGACGCTTCAACTCCTGGAGCACCGTGGACATGCCCGACTCGTCCGCGGTGAACCGGGAGCCCATGTGATTGTTGATCCCGATGGCTTGGGGAACCTGGGCCAGATTGTTCCGCAGGATTCTCAGGATTTGCTCATCCTCCATGCCCACGAACAGGGCCCCGGGGCCGGGGTCGGCCCGGTGGGGGTAGTCCAGGGGTTCCATGGGCTGGTGCAGGAGCACGTCGCGGCCCGCGGCGGCTCCGATCCGGGCAACTTCCCGACTTTTGGAAATATTGGGCAGAACGGCGAAGGTCACCGGGAAGGATAGGGCGGCCAGTTCCCTGGCTTGGTGTACGTTCTCGCCCAGGTCGTCGATCACCACCACCAGTCGCGGACCGGTTCCCGGTTGAGCGGGAGAGGGGGGCGGAAGGGGTTTGCGGGCGTGTTCTTCCAGAAACAGAGTATGCGTCGGCAAATTGAGCAGGGATATCCGTAATTCTTGTTTGCCGGGCCCACCGTTAATCTGCCGCAGTTCCGCGTTATGCACCCAAAGTTCCAGGTTGCGGCGCAGGGTCTGTTCGAAGCTTCGGGCATCCCGGTCCAAGCCGATGGCCAGGGACTGGGTGTGGTATTTCTGCCCGTTTCTGGTTTTCATCTGAATGTCCAGATGCCGCACCGAGCGAGGGTCCAGGTTCAACTCCATGATGGTCTGGACCAAGGCCAAGTCGACCTCCTTGACCTGCTGCTCCAGCAGTTCCGTGTCGAATACTTCGTAAACCAAGCCTTGACGGTGTGACGGAGGTGGGGGGGCGGCATCGGGCGCGATGCGGGCGCGGACATGGTTCGCTGGGGCTGGAGTCTTCAAGCTGGCGACCTTGGCCGGCTGCGTGGGCGCGGGCCGGGAAACAGATTGAGGGGAGGAAGTTGGGGCTGGAGCTGAGACCGGTTTGTCGATCGTCGCGATGTCCGTAGACAGGGTATCCACCGGGGAGAGGCTCAAGGCCCAGACAAGGGTGATGGCGGTCAAACCGGTGGCCGCGGCCATGAGCATCACCCAGAGCTTGGAAAAAACCTTACGGGATGATCGTTTGCGGCCGGTTTTGGCCGCGGTTTTCTTGGGCTTGCCCCCGCCCTTGCCACCACTTTTCGTGGAGGTGGAAGAGCGGGAGGGCTTGCCGTTTTTTTTCGTTGTTTTACCGGTCATCGCCGACCCATGTCGGTTTGCGAGGTTAACGGAGCGCTTTGAGTCTGGGCATGGCCTTAACCATTTCCAAGGCCAAGCGCAGCTGGTTGTCCCGTTCGAGCATTTCCAGGACCTGGGGTCTGGGGTGATCGCGCTGGTCCGGGGGAATCGGGCCGGTTTCCAGGTGTCGGATCAGGTCGCCTTCGCGAACCAAAGGCATGCGCCCTTCTCGCTGGTCGTCACTCAAGGCGACAAAGGGAACCGAAATGTCCGGGTCGATGCCCTTGGCCTGGATGGAGCGGCCGTTGGGCGTATAGTAGACCGCCGTTGTCAGCTTGATCCCGGAGCCGTCGGCCAGGGGGATGATCGTCTGCACGGACCCCTTGCCAAAGGTCTGTTCACCCAGGATTAACGCCCGTCCGTGGTCCTGCAGGGCCCCGGCGACGATTTCCGAGGCGGAGGCTGAACCGGCGTTGATCAGCACCACCATGGGCGTTTCCTTGTCCAGCACGTTGCGGGATGCGTCGAAGTTCATTTCCGCCTGGGCCGACCGCCCTTTGGTATAGACGATTTTGCCCTCGTGCAGAAAGGCGTCGGCCACGGCCACGGCCTGGTTCAGCAATCCGCCGGGGTTGTTGCGCAGGTCGAGGATCAGCCCAACGCGCTGATCAAGGTCGAATCGGTCCAGGGCTTCCCGCAGGTCGTCCATGGTGGTTTCCTTGAAGCTGGTCAGCCGCACCAGGACCACTCCGGGCTCCAATTCGAACAGCTTGACCGTGTGCATCGGGATGACGTCGCGGCTGATGGTCACGGTGCGGGGAACGGTATCGCCCTTGGACAGGATGGTCAGATCCACGGTTGTGCCCCGGGGCCCTCGAATCAGCTTCACGGCGTCCATGATCGTAATGTCCTGGGTGGATTGGCCGTCGATTTCCAAAATATGATCTCCGGATTTGAGTCCCTCACGGAAGGCCGGGGTGTCCTCGATGGGGGACACGACCGTCAGCCTGCCTTCCACGAGGCTGATCTCAATGCCGATCCCCGTGAACTCCCCGGAGGTGTCGATCTGCATTTCCCGGAAGGCGTCCTGGGTCATGAAGCTGGAATGGGGATCCAGTTCCTGAAGCATGCCCCGGATGGCGCCCTGGATCATCTCGTTGCGATCCACGTCCTGAACGTAATAACGCTCCACCAAGTCCAAGACCTGGCTGAAGCGCTTGAGCGGCGAGTAGCGTTCCTCGTCCGTGGCCATGCTCTGACCGAAAGTGACGGCCAGCAAGAAAAGAAGTGTAACGGTGCCGACCCAGTGGACAACCCGCATGATGACCTCCGAATGCATGTTGAAATCGTGTGCTGATATGGTGGACGGCGCCCGAAAGCACCGTGCAGGGATATACGTTCCGGTGCGGCTTGTCGTCGACGGGGTTTCCGCGGTCCCTCCGGCTTCCGTATCCGGATTCTCTTGTCAATTCACTCGTTGCCGTCGCCATTGCCGCCGTTAATCGGCGACAAGCCAGATATCAGGATTAACGGGATTTTGCTGAAAACGCAATTCAAAGTAGAGCCCCGGACCATCCACTTTGGGGTAACGCCCCGCTACTCCGATCTGTTCATCCTTTTCCACTTCCTGACCCACGGCGACAAGCGGGTTGTTCAGAAACGCGTACAGGCTGTAATAATCTTCACCGTGGTAGAGAATGACCACGTGGCCATAACCCCGGAGCACGTCGCTATGAACCACCTTGCCCCAGGAGATGGCGCGCACGGCTGCGTTCTCGGACATCGCGAAACTCAAGCCGCGGTGCGGAGGGTCGGCCTGAGGCCGAAAACGTTCCACGACCCGGCCCTGGGTCGGCCAAGTCATGTGACCACGCAAGTCCGTGAAGTTCCTGGATGTCAGGGTTTGGAGCCGGTAGTTCAGCTCGGCGATGCTTTGCAGGATTTCCTTGATTTGTTCTTCAGCTGAGACTTGTTGCGCGCGCACCTCCTGGACGCGGCGCAGGAATTCCAGCTTTTGCTTGAGCAGTCGGTCCTTGCCGGCTTCGATTCGAAGCATCTGCGCGGTGATTTCTTCTCGCGCCCGCTCCAGTCGGGCCAGTCCCAGAGCCAATTCCCGCCCCTGTCGGCGAAGTTGATCGATTCGGTCCTGAACCAGGTCGTAGATCCGGGACAGCCAATTGTATTGCCGGTCAGCCTCGTCCCAGGAGGTCAACGTCTGGAGATTGTGCTCCACGCCCTGCAAATGCACCGGCCAGAGCAGGGCCAGCAGACGGCCCAGTTCCTCGCTGGTTTGGGCCCGAGCCAAGTCCAGTTCCTGATAGTCCTTCAGCCGGACGCGTTCTTCCTGACGCAGGCGATCCAGATGTGTTTCCAGTTCCGTGATCTCGTCCGCAGTGGCCCGCAACCGGGCCTCCACTTCCTGCAGATCGGCGAACAAGGCGCGTTCCTGCTCTGAAAGGCCTTTGAGAATATCTTCGTGGGTACGGATATCGCGCTCACGCTCTTCCAGGGTGCGTTGAATGGTTCCCGTGGTCGCGGCCGGGCTTGGACCGCTCAGAAAGAGTAAAATCATGACCGTCCAAAACCAAATCTGGGGCCAACGGATTCGAGAAAAGGCAAAGGGCGATGCTTTCATGGGATGCGTGGAGAGCACGGAAAGTGGAGTTTCAGGGGGTATACCCGGGAGGGGAGTAGTGGGGGAGAAACGGTCGCAGGGGACACTCATCGCAGCGCGGCTTCCGTTTTCGGCACCACTCCTTGCCGACCCGCACCAGTAAGGCGTGGTATTCGTTGTAATGTTCAACCTGTTCCGGAAGATGAGACATGAACATATCTTGCAGCTCGGCGTAATCCACGTCTTCGGGAACAAGTCCATGTCGGTTGCAGATTCTGGCCGTATAAGCGTCCACCACGAACACCGGGCGGTCCAATGCGTAGAGCAGAATGCTGTCCGCGGTCTCCGGACCGATGCCCTTGACTGCCAGCAACCGTTCGCGCAGTTCAACGGTGTTCAGAAGGGCAAGATCCTTCATATCCAATGCGCGCTCCTGGTCCAGAAAGTCCAGAAAATTTTGGATTTTTTTGGCTTTTTGCCGAAAGAACCCCGATGGTCGAATGCACTCCTCCACGGCCTCCGGCCGAGCCAAGCGAAGCTGTTCCGGGTCGAGCAGGTCGTGCCGGCGCAGGCTGGCAATGGCCTTTTCCACGTTGGACCAGTTGGTGTTCTGGGTCAAAATCGCGCCCAGGACCACTTCAAACGGACTTTGGGCCGGCCACCATCCGCTTGGACCAAGGCGGGCCAACATGGCGTCGAACATGTCGGTGAGGAGTCGGGTGGTGGAAGCGGGCATGCGATTGGTCTCTAGATTGGCGTCTTGAATCGGATGTTCATAAGAATTGCGCGGGGTTCTTGCAACTCCGAATCGTGAAGGTTACTCTTCCGGAACCAGATTGCCAAGAGATGCCCGGTGAATGCCCGTCGGCGAACACCTGCTTCGCCGCATCACCGCCCAGATGGACGTACTTTCGAGAAACATAACCACAACAAGGAGCCGATCATGAAGGAACGTTTTGGTTTGATCACGTTGAAAGGCCAGCCCATAACGCTGACTGGCAACACGGTTCAGGAAGGCGACGCCGCGCCGGATTTCCAGGTCGTGGACAACGACCTCAAGCCGTTCAGCTTTTCATCCCTCAAGGACAAGGTGACGATCATCACCTCGGTTCCGTCCCTGGACACCCCGGTCTGCGACCTCGAAGCCCGTCGCTTCAATCAGGAAGCGGCCAAATTGGGAGACGACGTTCAGATCCTGGTCATCAGCATGGATCTGCCCTTTGCTCAAAAACGCTGGTGCGCCGCCGCCGGAGTAAACAACGTTTTGACCCTTTCCGATCACAAAGACGCCTCGTTCGGCACTGAATACGGCATGCTGATCAAGGAACTGCGCCTTCTGGCCCGGGCCGTGTTCGTCGTGGATCGTGAGAAAACCGTTCGGTATATGGAGCTGGTCAAGGAAGTAGGGCAGGAGCCGAATTACGAACTGGCCTTGGATGCGGCCAAGAAACTGCTGTAGCCGAGACCTCTCGCCGGTCGACGAAGCGGCTTTCCGTCAATGCCGCATGGTTCCCTTCACGATAAAAGTGTTTTGTTTTGTCATTGAGGAGGAATCGTGCGGCATTGCTATTTTTCAGTGACAAACCAACGGTGCCGTTGGAGAGGGGCGAAAAAGCGCGTGTCTCATTTTTCAGGTCTGCGGACATACTCCAGTAATTTCCGAGGATACTTGCAGAGCAGACGCGGCATGGTCGTGTGGATGTCGTTTTCCTTGCAGGCTCGCACGATTTCGCGGTTCAGCACCCAGTTGCTCTTGAGGTTCCTGGAACTGACCCCTCCTGAACGCATGTGCACCAGCACCTTGGGGATACGGGTGTAGGCGAGCCCGTGGCGGGCCAGGAAGCGGGTCAGCAGTTCGTAGTCCGCGGCGATGCGGTAGTCCGTGCGGTAGAGCCCAAAGCGTTGATAGTGTTCCCGCAGGGTGAAAAAAGTGGGGTGGGGCGGCATCCAGCCCTGGCAAAAGCGTCCGGGGTGGAAGTCGGAGGAGTCGTAAAACCGGATGACTTTGCGCGGATCGGCCCGGTCCACCATCAGCAAATCGGCGAACACCGCGTCGGTCTCGGTTTGCGCGAAGGTTTGGACCACGTCGGCGATGACGTCCGGTCGGGGGTAGAAATCATCGGCGTTGAGCGTGCCGACGATGCTCCCCGTAGCCATGCTGATGCCCTTGTTCATGGCGTCGTAAATGCCCTGATCCGGTTCGGAAACCCATTTGGCGATTCCGTCCGCGTGGGCTTGGATGATGGAGACGGTTCCATCCCGGGAGCCGCCGTCCACGATGATATGCTCGATGTGGGGATAGCTCTGCTCGCGGACGCTCTGGATGGCGTCGGCCAGATGCGCTTCGCCGTTGAGCACCGCGGTGACGATGCTGACCCGAAAGTGTTTCGGAGGGTGTTCCGGGGCGCGTTCCTGTTCTTGTTGAGAAACGCCGTCTTCGGGGAGTTTGGCGGAAGAAGCGGTCATGGATTAGGGCTGCTTCGGCTTGGTTCTGGCGTGGGGGCGCGGGAGCGTCTGGTCGTCGTAGGAGGACTCTTCATTGGTGAAGCCCGGAGACTCGTCCGCGAAGTGGTCGAGGGAACTCGTTGAAGCGCCGTGCCCAAGAACGGCCGAGGGGTTGGCCGGAGGGCCGACGTATCTGTTTCGGCCGCGCCAGGCGGCCCGGGCGTAAAGGTCCAGGGTTTGGCGGGCCGCCTCGGTCCAGGAAAAACGCTTCAGATTGAGGCGGCCTTGGGCCACGAGGCTGTGGCGCAGATCCTCGTCCGTGAGGGCGTGGGCCAGGGTCGCGGCCATGTCCAGGACATTTTCCGGATCGAAAAACACCGCACCTTCCCCGGCCACCTCGGGCAGGGCACCGCGCCGTGCACAGGCCACGGGCGTCTCCGCGGCCTGGGCTTCCAGCACGGGCAGGCCGAACCCTTCGTACATGGATGGAAAGGCGAACAGCGCGGCCTTGGACAGCAGACGATCCACCTCGGCCCGGGGCAGATAGCCGGTCAGCCGGACACGGTGGGCAATGTCCCATCGGCTGATAGCCCGGTCCGCGGCCCCGTCCCCGGGCAGGTGCCCGGCCAGGATGAGATGGTGCGGCACGGAGGGTGCGATCCGGGCAAAGGCTTCTATCAACCGGGGGATGTTCTTGTGCGGGGACTGGCTGGCGAAGGCCAGGATGAAGGGCGCGTCCGCCTGGGGAGGTTGCTTGTGGAGGGAGGCATCGGCTACGGGAGAGGCTGTTGCTTTTTGATGTACTGATGTTGGTGGCAGCGGGGCTTCGTAGACAACTTGGATGCGTTCCAGGGGCAAGTCGAGGTGGTGGTGGATTTCCCGGCGGGAAAACTCGGAAACCGTGATCACCTGGCGGGCCGCGTGGGCACTGCAACGGACCAGAAAGGCCAGGGCCAAACGCTTGGAGAGCGGCATGCTTCGGCCGTGGCCCTTGGTGTTCATGTCGTGGATGGTGACTACGCCGGGACAGCGGCCCAGCACCGGGCCCACGTAGCCCAGGGAATGCAGCACGTCCACGCCGTGGCGGCGGGCCAGGGCGGGCAGTCGGAATTGTTCGTACAGTAGCCGGCGGACCCGGTTGGAGGCCCGCACCGGGCAGATCACCCTCTGAAAGGCCGGGATGTCGGGCAAAGGCCAGTCCGCGCTCTCCTGGTTCAGGAAAACCACGTACTCCAACCCGTCGTCCGCCTCGGCCAACCCCCGCAGCAACCCCGCGGCGTACGTCTCCGTTCCGCCCACGATCCCGGGCAGAAGGTAAAGGAGGTTCAGGCCGACGCGCAGTGGACGATGGATGCCGAGATCAACCGATGAGAATGTCATGTCGCTCCAAGCATGGTCCGGCGAATAATCGCCGCGGTGCGGTCCCAGTTGAACGCTTCCCGAACGGCCTGCCTTTGCATCTCGGGGATTCTGGTTTCCGAGGCAAGTATTTCCTGGAGGCCACGGACCCAAAGGTCGGGCTCGAAGGTGTTCAGGACCGTGGCTCCATTGGCTACGAACTGGGCCAGGGAACTGTTGGCCTGAACCAGGGCCGGAGTGCCTTGGGACAGGGCTTCGATCACCGGCAGGCCGAAACCTTCCAGCAGGGAGGGGAAGACCAGAGCCGCGGCTTGGCGGTACAGCGCGGGCAGGTCTTCCGGTGCCACATGTCCCAGGATCAGAATGTCCTCGGAATACGGGTGTTCCGCGATGGTCTGGCGTAGGGATGCGTCATGCCAGGATTCTCCTCCCGTGAGGATGAGTTTGCAAGAGGGCCGGGCTTCGGTTTGCGGCGAGGCCGGGTTCTCGTCCTGTTGTCGGAGTTGGGCAAAGACCTGGAGCAGAAAGGGGATGTTCTTCTTGGGTTCCAGGCTGCCCACGTGGAGCAGATATCGCGGGGGCAAGGAGACGTTGTTGATCGTTGTCAGAGGAGCAGGCGGGTCTAGGAAAGCCTTTGAAAGTCCGCAGGAGGCCAAGTTGATCCGATGACGGGGAATGGCGAACTCACGGGCAACATCTTGAGCCGTGTATTCCGAGATGGCGAAAATATGGGCCGCGTGGGCAAGAACCGTGGGCAGGGAGCGGGTGCCCAGGCGACCGCGCCAGGAGAGCAGGGCGCGGTCGTGCCATGCGCCCAGATCCAGGATGATCACGCCAAATTTTCGATGCCAGAATTTGCGGGGCACAAAGGTGTTGGTGAAGAGGAAGCAGTCGTCTGGACGGGCTTCCAGACCGGCCAGCACGGGCCGCCAGAGCAGATCCCGGAGCAGGGCGTTGAACTTGCGCCGGATGCCGGTTCGGTCCAGGACGCGGAAAGGGCTGGTCAGGGGCAGGACCTGCATGGGCATGGCCTGGCGCATCAGGCGATGACAGATTTCCCAGGCATACACCGCGGAGCCTGCCTCTGTCTGGGCCGTCAGGCTGAGGTCCACCCAAAGGCGCTTTGCGGGCCGTTTCGTCGGGAGCTTCATGGTTTGCCTCGCGAAACAAGCAGGTAAGCCCGCACGGTTTGGTCCACGCATTCAGCCCAGGTGAATCGCGCGGCCTGTTTCAACCCGCGTTCCTTGGCCGTCCGGCGAAACCGGTCGTCCGTCAGCAATTGTTCCAGCCCCTCGCGGATAGCCTGCTCATCCTCGGGGTCCACCAGCAGGGCCGCGTCTCCGGCCACTTCGGGCAGACTGGCGCGGTCGGCGGTGAGCACCGGCACTCCGCAAGCCATGGCTTCCAGCACGGGCAGGCCAAAGCCCTCGTAAAACGACGGCATGGCCAGCCCCCCGGCTCCGGCAACCAGGGCTGGCAGGTTGGGTTCCGGAACATAGCCCAGCCGACGGACCAGCCCGGAGGATTCCAGAGGCTGGATTCGTAGTTCCAGGTCTTCGGTCAGCCATCCGCCGGAACCGGCCAGGACAAGAGGAAAAGCGGACTTGAGTCCAGCCGGGAGACCGGAAAAAGCGGTGAGCAGTCGGGTCAGGTTCTTGCGCGGTTCCCGTGTGGCCACGCAGAGCAGATAGCGTCCGTGTTCCAGGTCCAACTCTTTCAAGACCGGCCAGGTGCGCTCCAGGGACATGGGCTGAAATACGGGGTCCACGCCCAAAGGCGTGACGCTGATTCGATCCTCGGCCACACCCAGAATCCGGATGATTTCCCGGCGAACGAACTCCGAGTCCGTAAGTACGTGGTCCGCCTGGCGCAGAGTTCTGGGCAACTCCCGGTCCAGCAGGGCAAGCCGCTCCCTGGGGTGATATTCGGGGTAATGAATGAAAGAGAGGTCGTGAATCGTGACCACGCTCGGACCGTCGTAGGGCAAAAGCAAATAGTTGGGCCCATGTAAAATCGGGGTTGCCCCCCGGCGGTTTTTTGTCCAAAAAGAGACCTTTTTCAGATTGAAGCTGATTTGGTCCTGCAAACAACGCCAGGGCAGGGTCTTGCGCAGTGACTGGAGACATCCGTTTTTTTCCACGCATGCCTCCGCTCTTTCGGCAAAGGGCAGACAGGGATCAGCCACCCAGCCGCGGCCCGCGAAAAAACGCGTTGAGCCAAGCCCGTGATGCGTCCGCAACCCGCGAGCCAACTCCAGAACGTACCGGCCGATGCCGGTCAGGGGCGTGTCGCGCAAGGCGTCCGTGAGCAGCAGGACGTCGGGTTTGCTGGGTGATGAGTGGTGGATGTGGTGCATAGGGTTCCAGGTGGACAAGCTGAAAATTTGACCATAAAGAACAGCTTCACGCAAGGCCATCGCATTCATGAACATCCCTTCCGAAATGGTAACCCTGAACAGATCCAAGGACATGCCGAACAAACAAAAGAAAGCCCTGATCATGGGCATCTCCGGGCAGGACGGGGCCTATTTGACGAAACTGCTGCTGGACAAGGGCTACCAGGTTTTCGGTACGTCACGGGACGTGCAGATGTCCTCGTTCGCAAACCTGCGGCGGCTGGACGTGTTGGACCGGGTCACGCTCTTCTCCGTGGCCGTGAATGATTTTCGCAGCGTATTACAGGCCATCATCCGCTCCGAGCCGGATGAAATCTACAATCTGGCCGGACAGAGTTCCGTGGGGCTGTCCTTTGAACAGCCCATGGAGACCTTCGAGAGCATCAGCGTCGGGGTGATCAGTCTGTTGGAGGCGATTCGGTTTTTTGAACGACCGGTGCGGTTGTACAATGCCGGTTCCAGCGAATGCTTCGGGAACACCCAGGGAGTGCCCGCCAACGAAGAGACACCCTACCGGCCACGCAGCCCCTACGCCGTGGCCAAGTCCGCGGCATTCTGGGAAGTGGCCAATTATCGCGAGGCGTACGGTCTCTATGCCTGCTCCGGAATTCTTTTCAACCACGAGTCCCCCCTGCGTCCGGAACGCTTTGTGACGCAGAAAATCGTGGCCGCTGCCTGCCGGATCGCCCGGGAGGGCGGCGGTGAATTGTCCCTGGGCAACATCGACGTGCAGCGGGACTGGGGCTGGGCCCCGGAGTACGTGGAAGCCATGTGGCTGATGCTCCAGCAGGACACCCCGGACGACTACGTGATCGCCACCGGCCAAACCTTCAGCCTTGAAGACTTTGTCCGGATGGTCTTCGAGCGTCTGGACCTGGACTGGACCCGTCATGTGCGCACCAATCCTGAATTCATCCGCCCCACGGACATCATGATCAGCCGCGCCGACCCGACCAAGGCCGCGCGAGAATTAGGGTGGCGAGCCAAGTTCGCCATGCCGGACGTGGCTCGAATGATGGTTGAGGCGAGGGTGAAGGGGTAGAAGACAGAATTCAGAAAACAGAAGACAGGAGTCAGAAGAGAGACGTCACATGTTTGGCGACAGGGTGGACAGTGACAAGCCGAGAGGCTGTGATCCTGCCTTCAGCTTGAGAACCGTGAACCATTGAACCGTTGAACCCAAGAATAATGCCTGAAACCACCGATATCACCGCGGCGGGAATCTCCGTCGACGAACTCAATACCAAGATCGAGGCCGTATTGGCGGAAATGAACGCGGATCAGGGCGATCCGATGATCAAGGCCCTGCAGGATGACATTGCCTTGCGTAGTTATCATGTGGAAGGTCTGGTCAACGAAGCGGCCCAATGTTTCCCGTCCAGAACCGTGCTGCCGGCCAGGATGAGCCGGTTTCCCCTGAAATATCTGGGATTTCTGCATCGTTTCATCCTGAGATTCTACGAGGTGCTGTTCCGGGAGCAGCGCACGGTGAATCTGGCCCTGATCAAGGCCTTGCGGGAGTCCATGGCCGTCAATCGCCAGCTCAACGAACAGGTCCGGCGCGGGCAACACAAGCTGGCCGAGGTGTTGCGCGATATGCAGACCCGGGCCGCGGCTCAGCAGGCCATGGTGGACCGCCTGGAAAGTGAGTTGCGGGAATTGCGGGACCGCGGCTGACGTCGCGGGGGATAGTCCCGGCCTCGTCGTCTCGATCAAGGAGTCCATGCCTGATCTTTCCAGATATGATCCGGACCGCGTCTTCTCATCACTTCATCGATCCGATTTCACCGTGCACACCAATTCCATAGGGCGAACCATCGCCATCGTCATTCCCTGGTTCGGCAAGGACCTCAAGGGCGGGGCCGAACAGCAGGCTTGGCAGATGGCCACCCGGCTGGCGGCTCGGGGCCATGGCGTCGAGGTGCTGACCACCTGCGGTCGCTCGTTTCAGGACCATTGGGCCGAGAACCATTATCCCGAAGGCGTGAGTCGCGAGGATGGCCTGGTCATCCGCCGGTTCGCCCTGCGCCGAAGCTCATTTCACGATTTCAACGCACTGAACGGCCACTTGCTGCGCCTGGACCGGGACATGCTCAAGCCCGGAGTCAGTCCGGTGCCGGGCAATGCGTCCGAAGTTTTCGCCTCGGACAGCGTCAACGCCCAGGGGCTGTTGAACCATCTGCGCGGCCAGGGTCAAAACTACGCCGCCGTGGTCTTTCTGCCTTATCTGTACGGGCCGATTTTGAACGGGCTGCCGCTGGTGGCGGAACGAGCCTTTCTGATGCCCTGCCTGCACGACGAAGCTTACGCCTATCTGCCCCAGGTGGAGCGAATTTTCCGGAAGGCCAGGGGGATACTGTATCTGTCCGCCGGGGAACAGGCTCTGGCCGAGCGGCTCTACGGCCCCGGGATCGTCTCCAAGGGCGTGCTGGTGGGCGCGGGGGTGGAACTGGTCGCTCCGCATGCCGGGTCGGATACGAATCGGATTCTGGATCAGGCGGGAGAGGCCTTCGTGCTCTGCCTGGGCCGGAGGGATCCGCATAAGAATACGGACTTTTTGGTTCGAGCCCACCAGGCTTATCGATCCCGCCACCCGGAGTCCCGGTTACGACTGGTTCTCGCCGGTCCGGGGGATCGTTCCTACGACGATCGGGAACGCGGCGTGGTGGATCTGGGCTTGGTGAGCGAAGAGGACAAGGCCGTCCTCCTGGCCAAATGCCGGGCCTTGTTTCATCCCAGCGAAAACGAGAGCTATTCGCGGGTGATCATGGAGGCCTGGTTCAGTGAGCGGCCGGTGGCGGCCCATGGCCGCTGTCTGGCCACGGCCACGGTGGTCCGTCGGAGTGGCGGCGGCTGGCTGGCGGAGACCCTGGATCAATGGGTTGATTTGTTCGCAACCGTGGAGCAGGCGTCCGAGGACGAGCTGAGCTCTCTGGGACGACTGGGCCAGGCCTATGCCCGGGAACACGCTTCCTGGGAACGAGTGGTGGATCGCTATGAACAGGCATTGGGCCTGATTCCGACCTCGGCCCCTGCGCCGGAGCCGCCGGAAACAAGCCGTGTCGAAGTGCGCTCCTCGGGCCGGTCGGTCCATCAGATTGTGGCCGGCTTTCGCTTGGGCGACGCCATTTCCAACTATGCCCGGGCCATCCGGGAACAGCTCCTTGCCCGGGGATTGGCCTCGGAAATCTATCTGCCCGGACAGCACCTGGACTCCGCGGCCCAGCACTTGGCCCATCCTTTTCAGGATGGCTGCATCAAACCCGGCGACGGCCTGATCTACCACCATTCCATCGGTTCTGATCTGACGCCCTTTGCCGCGACCCACAATGGGCCGAAATGCCTGATTTACCATAATATCACTCCGGCTCATTTCTACACGCCCTACAGCGACGCTCGGGTGAGTCTGCTGGAAGGCGGCCGGACTGAACTCGGTTTATTGGCGGCCAAATTTTCCCTCAGCGTCGGCGTATCGGCCTACAACGCCCAGGAACTGGCTCTGGCCGGATTTCATGATCCGGGCGTACTGCCCTTGATCGTGGATCCCGCCCAGTGGAACAATTCTCCAGGGCCGACCCTGATGGCCCGGTTTCAGGACGGACGGACGAATATACTGTTCGTGGGGCGATTGGCGCCGAACAAACGTCAGGACCAACTGATCAGGGCCTTTGCCGCGTACCGGACCCTGGATCCTTTTGCCCGGTTGATCCTGGCGGGCGGTTACGACTTGGCGGACCCTTATTATGTCAGCCTGACCTGGATGGTGGATAAGTTCGGCCTTGGAAACAACGTGGTGTTTCTGGGAAGCATTTCTGATTCGAGCTTGCAGTCCTGCTACCGCACGGCTCACTTGTTTTGGTCCATGAGCGAGCATGAGGGCTTTGGCGTACCGCTGATCGAAGCCATGTGGTTCAATATCCCCGTGCTGGCTCTAGCCAGTTCCGCGGTCCCGGAAACCATGGGCGGAGCCGGAGCGTTGATCCACCGGGTGGAGAGCTATTCCCGACTGGCCGCTCTGGCCCATGTGCTGATCCGTGACGAGCAAGTCCGGCAACGGGTGATTCAGTCCCAACGGGAGCGTCGGGAAGCCTTTGTTGCCGAGAGGTTCCATGACCGATTCCAGCGGGTTTTAGATCGAATGGGGCTGGGCTGAGCACGAGTACGATTTGATTTTACTTGTTTGTCGAACAGTTATGAAAAAAGATGAGTTGCCATCATGACGGAATTATCAGTCGTAGTGCCCTTGTACAACGAAGAGGGCAACGTGGCGGAACTGCACCGGGAGATCAAGGATGTCTGCGAAGCCAACGGGTATACGTATGAAATCATCCTGGTGGACGACGGGTCCGAGGATGAGACGCTGAAGCGGGCCAAAGAGTGTTCTCCGGCGAAAATCGTCCGGTTTCGCCGCAACTTCGGACAGACCGCCGCGTTCGACGCCGGGATCAAGCAGGCCCGATACCGATACATCGTGACCATGGACGGCGATCGACAGAACGACCCCCGGGACATCCCCCGGATGATCGCCTTTTTGGAAGAGCACGATTACGATGTGGTTTCGGGATGGCGCAAGAACCGTAAGGATAATTTTTCCAAGCGGTTCTTTTCCAATGGGGCCAAGATGCTCCGGGACGTGCTGGTCAAGGATAGAATCCATGACAGTGGCTGCGCCTTGAAGGTCTATCGACGGGAGTGCTTCGAGAACATCAATCTCTTCGGCGAGATGCACCGCTTCATCCCGGCCCTGCTGAAGATCAAGGGCTTCACCGTGGGCGAGGTGGAGGTCAATCATCGGCCCCGTGTGGCCGGAGTTTCCAAGTACAATTGGAAACGGGCCATGAAAGGCTTCGTGGACATGGTTTCCGTGTGGTTTTGGAACAAGTACGCGGTCCGGCCCCTGCACCTGTTGGGCGGTGCCGGGATGGTCATGCTGGGGATCGGACTGATTTTCTCGTTGTATACGGTGATCTTGTTCCTGAAGGGCCAGAACCTGTCCAACACGGTTTGGCCGCTTTTGTCCGCCTTTTCCGTGATCACCGGATTGCAACTCTTTGTCAGCGGCCTCCTCGCGGACATGATGTCCAAGTTATACTACGAGAAATCCAAGGATAAGTCCTATATTATTCGCGAAATTATTGAAAGATAAGACTTTCGGGAGCCAAACATCATGCGGATGGAAGACATAGCGGCCCTGGTCGCGCCGGACGTGCTGCTTCCGGCCCTGGGCCTGGCGGGATTGCTCCTGCCCGGACTGATTGCCATGGGCGCGGTTTTCGTGGCCGTGCTTACCGCTGCGACATACGGAAAATCGTCCAGGGTGTTCGCGGACAAGCTGGCCAAGCAGATATCCGAGTTCGGGATGCTCGTTTTGGGCGTCTGGCTGTTGCTTGTTTCAGCGAGGTGGGGGCTGTGGATCGGCGAGATATGGCCTGTGTCCGAGAAGCTGCGGCAGTTTTATCATCTCTTTTTCGACATCCCCGGACATGTGGCCATGCTGGCCGTCCTGACGTCCATCGTTACTGCCCGGGCCTGGAGGCGACATAAAAAAGGGTCGTCAGTGCATTTCGTGCTTGGCGGCATCTCCTGTCTGGCTTGGATGGCCGCTCTGATGTTTTTTGTGGTCGGCTGGCTGGAACTCGTTCGTGCCGAGGGGTTGGCCCCAAAAATGGATCCCTTGGTCCTGCCGGACCTGCTTCAGAATCCCAAGGCCTGGCTGGTCTGGGCCCAAGGCCTGTTTTTGGCCATGGCCCTGGCCGGTGGCGGTGGGCTGTTGTTTCTGGTGGCGCGGCGCAACAAGGAAGACTACGGACGGGACTACTACGCCTGGGCCGCGCGGACCTTAGCCACCAGGGCCCTGAGTTCCGGCGTGATCCAGGTGCTTTGGGGCGTGGCGGCGTTTGCCGCTTTGAGCCTCTCTTGGGCCGAGATGGTGCTCCAGGACCAGTCCCCCCGGCTTCCGACGGCCCTTGCGGCGCTATCCGACTCTTCGGCCCTTGCGGCTATGCTGATGTTTCTGTTTGTATCCCTGCTGGCCTGGCTGAGCCTGGTTCCGCTGATCAAAAGCCAGAATCCCATGCGCCTGAAAGGACTGATGCTGGGGCACGTCGTCATCGTGTTCCTCAGCTTGACAGCGTTGGTCATGACGTTCCATTCTCTTTTTTAATGGCCGAGGTGTACCGTTATATGGTTAATCTCGTCCGTCCCAATGAGCTTTGGATGCTACCCCTAAATGAACCGAAAACTGCCTTTTCATCTTCGAAATGGAGCACACTGACCCATGATAAAAACCTTGCGTCTTTCTTTTTTCATTCCGGCCTTGGCGTTTGTTTTCTGCTGGCTTGCACCCCAGGCGGTTGATGCCCGAGACACGGCCGGAAGTATCGAGCCGTCCGAGGTTCGGGAACTGCTTGCGGCCCATCCCGAACTAGTGTTGGATGTTCTGCGTGATAATCCCGTGGAACTGGTGGAAATCCTGGAACAGGCCGTGATGGCCAAGCGGGATGCGGATCAACGTCGGCAGGAACAGGCTGATTTGGCCATGGTCCGTAATCCGGAAGTTTCTTCCAAACGTCCAATCCGGGGCAATCCTGATGCCACGGTGACAATTGTCGAATATTCGGATTTCCAGTGTCCGTATTGCAGCCAGGCCACGGAGACGGTCAAACGCCTGATGGCCCTGGATCAGGCCGGGGAATTGCGCCTGGTGTTCAAGCACCTGCCCCTGAATCCGGTTTCCCATGAATTGGCCGTGGCGTATGAAGCCGTGGCCTTGCAAAGCCATGAGGCGGCGTGGAAACTGCATGACCGCCTTTTTGAACAACAGGCCCGGTTGCGGGGTGGGGCCGAGGTGGTGCTTCAGGAGATCGTCGCTGAACTCGGTCTCGATTCAGATCGGTTCGCCGAGGACCGCAAGCGCCCGGAAATGGCTGATCTGATCCAGGCCGATATGGAAGAGGCCCGGAAGTTCGGCTTCAGCGGGACTCCCATGTTTCTGGTCAACGGCATGCCGTTGCGAGGGGCCGTGCCGTTGTCCGAGTTCCAGCGCGTTATTGAACTGGCCAAGACGCGGGATTCGGCCGGGTCGAACTAAAAGACCGATCAAGGAGTCAATCATATGACGAACATAACCAACACCATTGCTCCCAATTTCATCAAGGCCATCGTCGAGGAAGACTTGAGGGCCGGAAAGAACGACGGCCGGGTGACGACCCGATTCCCCCCCGAACCCAACGGATATCTGCATATCGGTCACGCCAAGTCCATCTGCCTGAATTTCGGCTTGGCTCGGGAATTCAGCGGGGCCTGCCACCTGCGGTTCGACGACACCAATCCGATTAAGGAGGACGTGGAGTACGTTGAGTCCATCAAGCGCGACGTGCGTTGGCTGGGCTTCGACTGGGGCGACAACCTGTTCTACGCTTCGGATTACTTCGAAAGGCTCCATGACTATGCACAGGAGCTGATCCGTCGGGGCAAGGCCTATGTGTGCAGCCTGAGCACCGAAGATATCCGGGCCTACCGCGGCACCTTGACCGAGCCGGGCCGGAACAGCCCGTACCGCGACCGAACCGTTGAAGAGAATCTGGATCTGTTCGCCCGGATGCGGGCCGGGGAGTTCGAGGACGGCAAGCATGTGCTTCGGGCTAAAATCGACATGGCCTCGCCCAATGTCAGCCTGCGCGATCCGGTGATCTACCGGATCAAAAAGGCAGCCCACCACCGGACCGGAGACGCTTGGTGCATCTATCCCATGTACGACTTCGCCCACTGTCTGTCCGACTCCATCGAGGGGATCACCCACTCCATCTGCACCCTGGAATTCGAAAACAACCGCCCTTTGTACCACTGGTTCCTGGATGCCCTGGAAACCCCTTGCCATCCGGAACAGATCGAGTTCGCCCGGCTGAACCTGAGCTACACCGTGCTCAGCAAGCGCAAGCTTATCCAGCTCGTCCAGGACAAGGCCGTGTCCGGCTGGGACGACCCTCGGATGCCCACCATCACCGGCCTGCGGCGGCGGGGCGTACCACCGGAGGCGCTGCGGACCTTCTGCGACCGGATCGGCGTGGCCCGGGCCGACTCACTGGTGGATATTTCCATGCTGGAGCACTGCGTCCGGGAGGTGCTCAACGCCCGGGCCCCGCGAGTGATGGCCGTGCTTCGGCCTCTGAAGGTGGTGATCTCCAATTACCCGGAGGACCAGATAGACGAGCTGGAAGCCCCTCTGCATCCGGAGAGTCCGGAGATGGGAACGCGCATGCTGCCCTTTGGCCGGGAGCTGTACATCGAGCGAGACGATTTCATGGAGGAGCCGCCCAAGAAATTCTACAGACTGGCGCCGGGTCGGGAGGTCCGTTTGCGCTACGGGTATTATATCACATGTCGGGAAGTGATCAAAAACAGCCTGGGTGAGGTTGTGGAGCTGCATTGCACCTACGACCCGGCCTCCCGTGGAGGCGGTACGCCGGATGGGCGCAAGGTCAAGGCCACCCTGCATTGGGTTTGCGTCAAGACGGCCAAGCGGGCCAAGGTGCGGATCTACGACCATCTCTTCACAACGCCCAATCCCAACGAAGCCCCGGAAGGCAAGGACTTTCGTTGCAATCTCAATCCTAATTCTCTTGAAATATTGGATGATTGTTTTGTGGAGCCGCACCTGGCCGCGGCGGAAACGGGCAGCCGCTGGCAGTTTGAGCGGCTGGGCTATTTCAGCGTGGACCCCGTGGACAGCACCCCGGAGGAATTGATTTTCAACCGGATTATTTCCCTGCGAGACTCCTGGGCCAAGGTCCAGGCCGCGGAGAGCAAAAAGATCTGAATCTTCCTCACCGCCCTTCAACCCCAACCTTTACGAGACGCATGCCATGTCCAACATCGACTCCTCCACGTCTCCGGGTCGCGACGCCGGTCCCGCGGCCCCGACCCATTACGTGGCCATCGGTGCGTCCGCCGGGGGGTTAGAGGCCATTGAAGCCTTTTTCACGAACATGGTCCCGGACAGCGGGCTGGGATTCATCGTGGTCCAGCACTTGTCGCCGGACTACAAGAGCCTGATGAAGGAGCTGCTTTCCAAAAAGACCCGGATGCCCGTGCATCGGGCCGAGGAGGGCATGCTGGTCGAGCCCGACAACGTCTACCTGATTCCCCCGAAAAAGAACCTGACCATTTTTCACGGTAAATTGCTGCTTTCGGAGCAGGACCATACCCGGGGCATCAACCTGCCCATCGACGTGTTCCTGCATTCCCTGGCCGAAGACCAGGGTGAGCGGGCCGTGGCGGTGATCCTTTCCGGCACGGGCAGCGACGGGATGCGCGGGGTGCGGGCTATCAAGGAATTCGGCGGGATGATCATGGTCCAGAACGAGGAGAGCGCCAAGTTCGACGGCATGCCCCGGGCCGCCATTTCCACGGGTTTGTGCGACTTCATCCTTTCGCCTGAGGAGATGCCCGGTCAGTTGTTGAACTGGGTCAAGCATCCCTACGTGAGCAAGGCCAAGCGGTCGGAGACGCAGTTCAAGGAAGAGGACGGCCTGACCCGGATTTTTTCCATCCTTCGGGAGCGGTTCAAGGTCGACTTCACGTATTATAAGCCCAGCACGGTCAACCGACGGATTGAACGACGGATGACCATTAATCAGGTCAATGACATCAAGGACTACGTCGCCTTCATGGAAAGCTACGCCGGGGAGGCCGCGTCACTGTTCCGGGAGCTGCTCATCGGCGTGACCAGCTTTTTTCGCGATCCTCCGGTCTATGAGTTGCTGGGGCAAAAGTGGCTCAGGGAGCTGATCCAAAGCGTGGAAACCAGGGAGATCCGCTTCTGGGTGGCCGGTTGCTCCACCGGGGAAGAGGCCTACAGCCTGGCCATCCTGGCCAGAGAGTGCCTGGCGGACCTGGAGATCAGCCGGGACATCAAGATTTTCGCTACGGACATCGATCGGGACGCCATCCACTTCGCGGCCAACGGGATCTATCCGGAAAGTATTGCCGCGGACGTTTCCCCTCAGCGGCTGGCCAAATACTTCCACAAAAAAGACGAACATTTCCAGATTTCCCGGACCATCCGGGAAATGGTGGTCTTTGCCCAGCACAACCTGATCAAGGACCCGCCCTTCACCAACATCAGCCTGATCTCCTGCCGCAACCTGCTGATATACCTTCAGCCTCCCCTCCAGCAAAAGGTCTTCGAGTTTTTTAATTTTTCCCTGAATCCCGGCGGAATCCTCTTTCTGGGCACCAGTGAAACCATAGGAGACATGACCGAGTTCTTTGCCCCCCTGGATCATAAATGGAAACTCTACCAGTCCAAGGGCCGAATGAAGCGAATCGGGGGACCAATGCAGTTGGCCGTGTCCGACACTCGAGTTCAGGAGGTCAAAGGGCAGTTCGCCGCGGCCCGAAAGGTCTTACATTCCGAAGACTCGGACCGGATTCTGGAGCGGTTTCTGGACGCCATCAGCGTCCACTACATTCCCTTGGCCCTGATCGTGAACGAGCAGATGGAAGTACTGCGCATCATCGGGGACAGCGAGGGGTATTTGCGTTTGCCGCCGGGCAAGCCGACCCTGAACGTGACCAAGATGGCCACCAAGCAGTTGGCCATCCCCATGGCCACGGGCATTCAGAAGGTCTTTCGCCAGGGCAAGGACGTGGCGTTTCACAACCTGCCCATGCTCACGGCCATCGATACCCGCACCGTGAATCTGCGGTTCATTCCCTTGTCCATGGCCAAGGGGCAGGCGCCGCTGGTGGCCGTGCTTATTGAAGATGCTTCGAAGACAGCGCCCCAACCCGGCGTGACCCTGGACGCCAATGCTTGTGATTTGAGCCAGGAAGCCGAGCAGCGCATCAACGATCTGGAGCAGGAACTGCAATTTTCCCGAGAAAATCTGCAAGCCACCATCGAAGAATTGGAAACCTCCAATGAAGAGCTGCAAGCCACCAACGAAGAACTGGTGGCCAGCAATGAGGAATTGCAAGCCACCAACGAGGAACTGCAATCCACCAATGAGGAACTGTATACGGTTAACGCGGAGTATCAGAACAGGATCATCGAGCTGACCGAACTGAACCACGACGTTAACAACCTCCTGGCCGCCTCCATGGTGGGCAAGCTTCTCCTGGATGAAAATTTCGAGGTTCGAAGGTTTTCTCCGAAAATTACCGAGTTGTTCCGCCTGATGGAGAAAGACATCGGCCGGCCCATCTCCCACATCGTCCATTTTCTGGAAGACGTCGATTTGCCGAAGATGGTTCGCAAGGTCCAGGAGAGCTCCGAGATGCTCGAGACCGAGGTCCGGGCCCAGGGCGACCGGTGGCATCTGATGCGGATCACCCCCTATCTTGTCGGGCCCGATGTTTACTCAGGCACCGTGCTGACCTTCGTGGACATCACCCGGCTTAAAATCGTGGAACAGGAATTGCGGGAGTCTGAACAGCGCTTCGCCTCCGTGGCCAATACCTCTCCGGCCCTGATCTGGATGTCCGGCCCGGACAAGCTGTGCACCTGGTTCAATGAACCCTGGCTGGCCTTTACCGGCAGGACCATGGAACAAGAGCTGGGGGATGGCTGGACCAAAGGCGTCCACCCGGAGGATTATGCCCGTTGTCTGCGTATTTATTCCGACGCTTTTGACCGTCGCGAGCCGTTTGAAATGGAATATCGACTGCGCCGCCACGATGAAGAATACCGCTGGATTCTGGATATTGGGCATCCCCGTTACGACGCGGACCACCAATTCATCGGCTATATCGGTTCCTGTCTGGACATAACGGACCATAAAAAAGCCGAGGACGCACTGCGTGTGGAACGGATGCAGATCTTCGACTGGTTCGACGACATCGATGAGTGCATCTACGTCGCGGACATGGCTAACCATGAAATTCTATATGCCAACAAAGCCATTGAGCGGCTTTTCGGTGAGGGCTTGGTAGGGCAGTCCTGCCATGAACGGATACAGGGCATGGAGAGGCCCTGCGAGAGCTGCGTCGGGAAGAATATGTGCGCCGGTGAGAATGACGTTCTGGTTCGAGAATATCATAATACCTTGAAGAATATGGATTTTCGCTGCGTGGATAAGATCATCCACTGGCATGACGGGCGTGAGGTATGTCTGCGCTACCTGAAGCGATTGGAAACATGTTGACCATCCGTCTCGTCACGAGATGAAGGCCGCCGTTGAGGGAATTTGGATTCAACGCCACGGGAGTCCGATGAAGACAACGGATTTTTTACGCTTTTGGACGCTTCGGCTTGTCTTGGGGCTACTGCTTGGGATCATGCCCGCGGCTCTAGCGGGTTGCGCTCCGGAGACCGCGACGCGATCGACCTGCCGGGACGCTCTGGGGTGCGTCTGGGTTGAGCCGGGCGAGGCGGTGAAGCTCGTCAGTCTGCAGACCTTCAGCGGGCCTTTGGCATCCGTGGGCGAAGAGCTTGTTCGGACCTTGGAATTGCGCGTCGCCGAGCACGGGGGGCCGTACGATCGGCCCGTGACCATCGTCCGTGAGGACGAACAGTGTTCCGCGTCCGGCGGATTGGTGGCGGCCCAGAAGATCGTCACGGATCCGAGCGTGGTCGCGATTCACGGACCCCACTGTTCCAGCGCGGCGGTTCCCGCGGCCCGCGTTCTCTCCGAAGCGGGCATGGTCATGGTCTCCGGGACCGCCACGGCCTCTTCCTTGACCTCCAAGAGCGGAAAACGCGGCGAGCATCAGCAGCCGGGTTTTTTTCGGACTGCGTCCAACGATCAGTTCCAGGGGATGGCCGCGGCCTCCTTTGCCTATGATTTTCTTGGTTTGCGCAGAGCCGCCACGGTCCATGACCAAAGCCCTTATGCCTCGGGCCTGACCGAGGCCTTTGCGGAAGCCTTTCTGGCCAAGGGCGGCGAGGTAGTCTTCACCGGTACCGTGGCTCAGCGAGACCGCAATATGCGGCCAGTGGCCCAGGCTATGGCCGGATATGGTCCGGAATTCCTCTTCCTGCCAATTTTTTCTCCGGAGGCCGAATATTTGATCCAGGCCGTCCGGGCCGAACCAAAGCTGTCTGATCTGACTCTGCTCAGCGCCGACTCCATCTTGAATCAGCCATTCATTCAGGGCTGCGGCATCGCCTGTCAAGGCATGCTCTTCATCGCTCCGGCCCAGGTCCGGAGTCCGGCTTATACAACGTTTTTGGACCGCTACGTTCAGACTTACGGCACGGGGACCGTGGGCTATTTCCATGCCCACGGTTACGATGCCGCGTCTATCCTGCTCCACGCCCTGGAACAGGCTTCTTTTCCGGAGCCGGACGGTTCTCTGCGCATCGAGCGGCAACGTATCCGGGACGTCCTGTATGGATTGCTTCGTTTTCCGGGATTGACCGGGGCACTGAACTGCGACGCCTTCGGCGACTGCGGCGTTCCGCGGTTCAAGCTGGTCCGCCTGGAAGCGTCCATGGATTTCGAACAGACCCTGAACAACACCCTTGCCGTTTATGCCCCCTGATTCCACGGCAGCCTCCCCGAAGTCCAGGCACGGCATCGGATCGTTGATCCGGGAATGGTGGCGCGGTTCCTCCATTGGCGTCAAGTTCGCGGCCATCATGGCCTTTATGCTGCTCCTGATCATGCTCACCGCCCTGACTGGGGGCATCGCCCTGCGTACGGCCCTGAGCCATGTAAAGTCCGTGATCGTCGCCAGCACGGACATTCGCGAACTGACCCTGGAAATCGACCGGGAACTCCAATATGCCCGCCAGCTTGAGCGGGGTTTTTTTCAACAATGGCCCAGAGTCGGTTTTTCCCAAGCCATGAAGTCCTTCGGGGAACCGCTGCAACTTCGAATCGATGGCGTAATCGCCCTGACCGACGGGTTGCGCGGCAAGCTTGATGATCCGGCTATCAGCCAGGATTTGCGCGACGCGGTACTGTATCTGGACTTTTATCTTTCCGCGGCGAAGCACTATGCCGAGACGTTTGCCGAATCCGTATTGCTGGTTTCAGAATTGGCCAAAGAGGATACCGGACGCCAAACCACGCTGTTGGTGATCAGCGACGTGCTGGTGGAGCGGATGGAAATGCTTCAGCGCGGGGATCTGCTTCTGCTGTTCCGTACGGCCCAGACTTGGCAAAATCGATATCTGGCCACCCGCCAGCGCTCGGATATGCAGTCCGCGCTGAACTTGCTGCGAACCCTCGAAGATCGCCTGCATGTGGACGAGCATTTGCCCAACGTCAGCCGTTCGGACCTGCTGAACATGCTCCAGTATCACGCGCATGTCAGTGAACAGATTCTGGAATTGGATCGTCAGCTGGAGGAAAGGTCCCGTGAGTTTGATCTTCGTATTTATGCATTAACGCCTATTTCCGAACAACTGATTTTTTTGGCTCGGCAAGAGGTGGATCGAGCCTGGCAAAGTATCGACAAGACCAACTGGAACGCCACCATGCTTTTGCTCGCGGCCGTGATTTGCGCCGTGCTTTTGGGATTGACCTCGGCCCTGGTCATGCACCGCTCCATCTCCCGCAAGTTCGCGGTCCTGACCGTTGCCGCGGACCAGATTCGGGGCGGCAATCTCCGGGCCCGGGCCGAGGTGCGATCCAGCGATGAGATCGGCCGATTGGCCGAGACCTTCAATACCATGGCCGAGCGCATCGCGAAGCTGATGCACGACCTGCAGCGGCGTGTGGAAATGGGCCAGAGTCGGCTGTTTCAGGGTATTGAGTCCATTGAGGAAGGATTTGCCCTGTTCGACAAGCACGGTCGCCTGGTCGTCGCGAACCGCAACGCGACCCGGATGTTCCCGGCCCTGGAAAGCACCCTGCGTCCGGGCATTTCGTTTCAAGAGTGCCTGTCCGTGATCCAGGAGTCCGGAGTGTTGCCCCACGAACAATCCCAAGGGGCGAATCAGTCTGGACGACAAGCAAAAAGGGTGGAACGACACCTGGACATGTTTCGCCTCGGTGTCGGCACGGAAGAGATCCGCATCTCCGAGGAACGCATCCTGCGGGTTCGGTATTCCCGAGCGGCCAACGGCGAAACCGTGGTCCTGCTGGAAGACGTCACTGAACGCGCCCGGATGCAGGAGCAACGTCTGGAGATGGAACGGCGGCTGTTTCATTCCCAGAAGCTGGAAAGCCTGGGAGTCATGGCCGGCGGTATCGCCCATGATTTCAATAATCTTCTCGCGGCCATGATGGGCAACATGGAATTGGCTCTGTCCATGTCCGGCTTGACGGAACCGAGCCGCAAGCGCGTGGAACATGCCCTTTTAGCCGCCCGGCGGGCCGCGGACCTGACCCGGCAGATGCTGGCCTATTCCGGCAAGGGCGGGTTTGATGTCCGTTCCGTGGTGCTTAACGATCTGGTTCGGGACAACGCCCATATTTTTCAAACCGCGCTGGGCAAGAACGTTCGCTTCGTCCAGGACCTGGCTTCGTCCCTGCCTCCGATCCGGGCCGATGCCGGGCAGATCCAGCAGGTGATCATGAACCTGATCACCAACGCCTCGGAAGCCATTGGCGACCATCCCGGAACCATGGTCCTCTCCACCAGGCTGGCATATTGCGACGCAAAGCTGCTGGGCCGTTCCCGGCTCGAGGAAAAGCCCGCGCCAGGTTGGTTCGTCCAACTGGAGGTTCAAGATACGGGCGTGGGAATGAGCGAGGACGTCCAGTCCAAACTGTTCGATCCGTTCTTCAGTACCAAATTCACCGGGCGCGGGCTGGGGCTCTCCGCGGTCCTGGGCATTGTGCGCGGTCATCGCGGGGCGATCATTGTGGACAGCACTCCGGACTCGGGGACCACGTTTCATGTTTTATTTCCGGTGGACGACGCATTAATAAAGAACACACCGGTTCCGGAACCGTCGCCGGCTCCGAGTCCGGCCGTCGAGCCTCAGGCAGCCGTTTCTTCGGATCCGGAACTGATTCTGGTCGTGGACGACGAGGAAATGGTTCGGGACCTCTCGGTTGAAGCTTTGGGGCATCTTGGCTATGCGGTGCTCACGGCCAATGACGGCGTCGAGGCGGTCCGGGTTTTTCAGGAGCATCATCAGCGGATCGCCTGCGTGCTCCTGGATCTGATGATGCCGAACATGGACGGAGTCACGGCGTTCACGGAACTGCGCAAGATCGCGCCGGACGTCCCGGTGGTCCTGTGCAGCGGATACAGTTCACGGGAAGCGGAACAGCGCTTCGCCGCCGATCGCCCGGGGGCGTTTTTGCAAAAACCGTTCAGCATTGATGCCTTGCGGCGGGCAATTCTCGACGTGCTGGAAAATCGCAACTCATCACGAGGATGAACAATGGCTTGGTTTTTTCTGGCCGTTGCCGGTGTTTTTGAGATAGTTTGGGCCATCGGCCTGAAGTACTCCAACGGCTTTACCCGACTCTGGCCCACGGCGTTGACGCTGACGGCCATGCTCTTCAGCTTCGGCTTCCTGGCCCAGGCCCTGCGAACCATTCCCGTGGGCACCGGCTACGCGGTCTGGACCGGCATCGGCGCCGTGGGCACGGCCATCCTGGGCATCATCCTCTTCGCCGAACCGGCGACCTGGGCCCGGATCGGCTGTATCCTCCTGATCGTAACCGGGATTTTGGGTTTGAAGCTGGTTTCCTGAATCAGGCGATCTCCAACAACGATGGTCCGCCGTGCAATCTGATCTCCTTTCGCAAGCAATCCTTGAAGAGTTGCCCGCCAATCTCTCCGGCACGTTGTCCGCGACCCTGACCGGTCGGCTGGATGTTCGAAGCACGGGGGATATCTGGCGGCGATTGCAGGTTTTCGTCGGCAAGGCCAGGTCGGTGATTTTGCGCCTGGATGTTTCCGGGGTGGGGTACGTGGACGCTTCCGGGCTGGCCTTGTTCACGGAACTCGACCAGGATTTGCGGGGCAGGGGAGGAAGGCTGGAGCTGGTCGGGATGCGCGAGGAACTGGCCGGGAGCCTGGAGCGGTTTCAGGCCCTGAGCCAAGGTGGCCCGGCTCCGGGGCGGCGCGGCACGGTACTGGAGCGAATCGGGCGCGGAGCCCAGGCTTTTGGGCGAGACGTGCGGGATCTGGTGGGCTTCGTGGGGCTGTTCGTCTCCGGCTTCGCCCAGGCTCTGCGCCGTCCCGGGAGCATCAGATGGCGGGATTTCTGGCTCAGCTGCGAAACCGTGGGGGCCAACGCCGTGCTGATCATCATGCTCATCGGCTTTCTGATGGGCTTGATCATCTCCTTCCAGTCCGCCATGCCCCTGCGGATGTTCGGCGCGGAAATCTACGTGGCCAGACTTTTGGGGTTGTCCATGATCCGGGAACTCGGCCCGCTGGTCACGGCCATCATTCTGGCCGGGCGCTCCGGAGCCTCCTTTGCCGCGGAACTGGGCACCATGAAGATCAACCAGGAACTGGACGCCCTGACCACCATGGGCCTGGACCCGGTCCGGCTGCTGGTGGTCCCCCGGATGCTGGCCGCCATGTGCATGACGCCGCTGTTGACCATGGTGTTCATCGTCTTCAGCCTGATCGGCGGGGCCGTGGTCATGCTTTCCCTGGGCTATCCCCTGGTGAGCTACACCAATCAGGTGACTCTTTCCGTGGGCGTGGGGGACCTGGCCAACGGCCTGTTCAAATCCTTCGTCTTTAGCTTGTTGGTGGGCTGGATCGGGTGCGTGCGCGGCCTGCAGACCGGACAGGGGGCCTGGGCCGTGGGCGCGGCAACCACCAGCGCCGTGGTCAGCGGGATCATCCTGATCGCGGTGATGGACGGCATATTCGCGGTGCTGTATTATGTCTTTCATTACTGAAACCACGGCCTGCGGCGTTGAAGCCGGCTCGCGGGGTGAACCGTTGATCCGGGTCCAAGCCTTGACGACCGGTTACGGAGAACGGATCATCCTTCGGGACGTGAACCTGGAGGTCTTTCCCGGCGAGGTGGTGATCCTTCTGGGCGGCTCGGGCTGCGGCAAGAGCACCCTGCTCAAGCAGATGATCGGCCTGGAGCGGCCCATGTCCGGTACGGTGTTGATCAGCGGTCGGGACGTTCACGCGGCCCGGGGGGCGGAGCGAACGCGCATCCTGCACGGCTTCGGGGTCAGCTACCAGAGCGGGGCTTTGTTCGGCTCCCTGAGCGTTCTGGAAAACGTTCTCCTGCCCCTGGAGGAGTGTACGGACCTGCCCAAGCCCCTGCAATTGCGCGTGGCCCGAATGAAGCTGGCTCAGGTAGGGTTGGCCGGGTTCGAGAATCATGCCCCTTCGGAGCTGAGCGGCGGGATGGTCAAGCGGGCGGCCATTGCTCGGGCCATGGTCCTCGACCCCTGCATCCTGTTCCTGGACGAGCCCTCGGCCGGCCTGGACCCCGTGACTTCCGCCGAGTTGGACGCCTTGATCCTGGACCTGGCCCGGGGCCTGGGCATGACCTTCGTGATCGTGACCCATGAACTGGCCAGCGTGTTCGCCATCGCCGACCGGGTGATCATGCTGGACAAATCCCGTCAAGGCATCGTAGCCCAGGGCGATCCGAGAACCCTGCGCGACCACTCCACAGACTCGCTGGTCCATGACTTCTTTCATCGTCATGTGACTGGGAAAGATGAAAGATGAAGGATGAAGGATGTAGCAATGCCATCTCCCTGAAAGGGAGACATCGTATAGCCGGTGGTTTCAACCACCGGAAGGCATTGCACAGTGATTTCAAGTCCTGAAGGGACGATATTTTGTCAATTTCAGAAGTTAATGTCGTCCCTTCAGGACTCGCTCCCTTGCAATCCACCTTGCCGGTGGTTGAAACCACCGGCTATACGATGCAATCCCTTCGGGATAGGAGAAAAACATTCGGAAAAACGTACCAAAGGAAGACCATTCTCAGATGTTGTGGAAAGCCTCTAACCGTTGAACCGTTGAACCCCTGAACCCCTGAACCCCCTAATTCCATGAGCGTCCAAACCAACTACGTCAAACTCGGGGCCTTCGTCTTGATCACCTCGGTCCTGATTCTCGCCGGGCTGATCGTGCTGGGCGGCGGCAAGCTCTGGAGTGAGCGCATCCTCGTGGAAACCTATCTGGACGAATCCGCCCAGGGGCTGGAAGCCGGCTCCGTGGTCAAGATGCGCGGCGTCCAGGTGGGCAATATCGAACAAATCTCTTTTGTTTATCTCAAGTACCCCGAAGCGTTCCAGGCCGGACACCGTTACGTGCTGGTGGAGATCGGCCTGCAGGCCGATAAATTCGGGGATTTTCCGCGAGACAAATTCAAGGAGCTCCTGGCCGAGGAAATCGCCACCGGGCTGCGGATCCGGATTACTCCCCAGGGACTGACCGGCGCGGCCTACCTGGAACTGGACTACACCAGCCCGTTTCGGGCCCCGGCTCTGCCCATCAACTGGACGCCCGTCGCGCCTTATATTCCTTCGGCTCCGGGTACCATCACCCGGTTCGAGGAAACCTTCGAGTCGGTCAGCACCACCCTGAAGAACCTGGAAGGGGTTAATCTGAACAAGCCGCTGGAACGATTGGAAGAGCTTATGAACCTGGTGATGGTCAAGGTTGACGCGGTGCAGACCGAGCAGTTCAGCGCCGAGGCCATTGCCCTGATGGAAGAGTTGCGCCGGACCAACGCTCAGGTGGCCCGTCTTCTGGGCAGTCCGGACGATCCCGCGGGGCAGGGCGAAAGAATGGATCTGCAATCCATCTTTCAGGACGTCTCCCTGGCCATGCGCGAAGTGCGGGGCATGGCCGAAGAGGTGAACAAATGGGTCCATGCCGAGCAGGGCGGGTTGGAGGATTTACGTCTGGCCGTCGTCGATCTGCGACGGGCCATGGCTGATGCGCCGGAGATGGTGGAGGACTTTTCCTCTGCCGCGGACACGGCCCAGGAGAGTTTTTTACGCTTCCAACAACTCCTGGGTCAGATCCAGCTTCGTCTGGCCTCGAAACTGGAGCAGATCGACGTCCTGCTGCATAACCTTGGGCGGACCAGTGAAAACGTACGGGAAATTACGGACGACGCCCGGGATTATCCCTCCAGGCTGTTCTTCGGCGATCCTCCGGCCGGTTCCCGAAATCAGGAGGAGCACCCATGACGCGTTTTTTGTCCTACTTGCGACGGGACGTACTCGTCGCACTGACCTTCCTTCTGGTCGCCCTTGCGGGCCTTCCGGGCTGCGCTTCCCTGTCTCGTCCGGACCCGGATCGACGGTACTATCTGCTTCAGGTCCAGCGTCCGGAGCCCGCACTGGAGCGTCCCGCCGAGGCTCCGATTCTGGCCGTGCGCTCCTTCCGCGTCGCTCCGGCTTACGATTCACGAGGAATCGTGACCATCCGGCCCGATGGTCTGGTTCAGCGGGATTTTTACGAACGCTTTTTTCTGCCTCCCGGTGAAATGCTCGCCGAACAGTTTCGAAATTGGCTTGGCCAGGCCGGGATTTTCAGTCTGGTCACGGATCTGGGAGGCTTGACCGAGCCGGACTTGATCCTGGAAGGGTACGTTCAGGAACTGCACCGGGATCTGCGTGACGGACGGCGGGAAGCCGTGCTGGCCCTGCAAATGCTGCTGTTGCGTCCGAACCGCTTGGGCGCCATGGAGGTGGTCGTGCAACGGGATTATCGCCAGGAACTGACTCTGTCGGATGGCTCGATCGCTTCCCTGGTGGCCGGATGGAATCTGGCCCTGACAATGATTCTCTCGGACGTGGAGACCGCCTTCCGGAGCGCGTCCTTTTCAGGAGCGGTTTCACAACCGAGTCAGGGCCGTCTTCAAGGATCTGATCAATGACCACACGGGTCTACGACGCCGCGACCCACGTCTTCGACCCCTTGCATGCCTACTGGGAGTCCGAGGCCAACCGCAAGGTGGTCACGGTCTTGCTGGTGACCCTGTTTCTGACCTCCCTGGCGCTGATTGAGCTGAACCGGCAAGGGCTATTGCCGGCGTCCCTGCAAGGGATGGTCGGGTTGAGCCATTTTCAGGCCATCAACGCGGCCTTCACCCTGGTTTTGCTGGTGGAGGTGGTCAGCCTGATCTTCGTGCTGCCCTGTTCGGTTTCCAAGTCCGTGGGTAAGCAGTTCGAGATCCTGGCCCTGATCCTGTTGCGCAACTCCTTCAAGGAACTGGTCTATTTGCCCGAACCCATCCAGCTCGGGACGGACATGATGCCGGTGCTGCGCATCCTGTCCGACGGCTTCGGGGCCTTGGCCATCTTCGTTATCCTGGGGCTTTACTACCGCCAGCAAAAGCAGCGCGGCGAGCGGATAATCGGCGAGACCCGGTACCGCTTCGTGGCGGCCAAGAAGCTGGTGGCCCTGGGGCTGCTGGCGGTGTTCGTCGCCCTGGCTTTCTACGGGGGCTGGGACTTTTTCTTCGGAGACCGCGCTTTCGCCTTTTTCGCCACCTTCTACACGGTCCTGATTTTCAGCGACATCCTGCTGGTCCTGGTTTCTCATCGCTTCCTGCCGACTTTTCACGCGGTGCTGCGCAACTCCGGATATGCCGTGTCCACTCTGCTCTTGCGCCTCTCCCTGACCGCGCCGCCGTATTACGACGCCGGCATCGGCGTGGCCGCGGCCTTGTTCGCCCTGGCTCTGACCTGGACCTACAACGGGTTTTACGATACCAAGGACGGGTAAAATCAAGGCATTCCTCATCCGAAAATGTGTATGGAAGTCGTCATGAATCAAGAACAACCCCCTTTATTTGTCGGCCTCTCGGAGATGGCTGGAGAGCATGCCGAGTTGGCCCGGAACTACTTGCGTTTGTTGCTGGAGGCCAAACGCAAGGAAGCGACGGAAGCGGTGGTGAAGGCCGTAGAGAGCGGGGTCTCGGTCAAGGACGTCTATCTGCGGGTGTTTCAGCCCGTTCTCTACGAGGTCGGCGACCTCTGGCAACGCAACCTGGTCTCCGTGGCTCAGGAGCATTACTGCACCGCGGCGACGCAGTTCGCCATGTCCTTGCTCTACCCGTACATCTTCAGCGGCAAGCAGACCGGGCACAGGTTCGTGGGCTGCTGCGTGGGCGGGGAATTGCACGAGATTGGGATGCGGATGGTCACGGACTTTTTTGAAATGGAAGGCTGGGACACCTACTATATGGGGGCCAATACCCCGGACGAGGACGTGGTCCGGACCATCGTCGAGCAGAAGGCCGGGGTTGTGGGCATCTCCGTGACCATGACCTTCCACCTGCACCTCGTGGGTCGCTTGATCCTGCGCATTCGCAGCCGTCCGGAATGCCGCGACGTCAAGATCCTGGTCGGTGGATATCCCTTTCTGGCCAATCAGCAGCTTTGGAGGGGCGTGGGAGCGCATGCCTTTGCCGCGGACGCCGATCAAGCCATTGAGGTGGCCGGTCGTCTTCTGGACGACGGGAGAAATCCATGAACCGAAGCGAACAACGCGACGTCGTGGCCCTGCTGTGCGACGACATGGGAGTTGTCCGGGAAGTGCTGGCCGACGAGCGCAACCGGTTCGAGAACGTTCCCACTGGGTTGCCGTTCACGGCGTTCGTCCATCCCACCTCCCTGACCAAAGCTCAATTTTTTTTGAAGGAGATTCAGGAAAAAGGCATTGTCCTGGACTGGGAACTGGGCGTGGCCACCGGTAACGCAGTGACCATTCTCCGGTTCACCGGAATCCGTCATGAGAAGCAAACGGTCATCGTCGGGGCCGAGGACATCAACTCGGTTATGGAACTCTACGAGGAAATCCTGAGCATGCACGGGGACCAGATCACCCTGCTGCGGGCCGAGGTCAAGCGACGCAAGGAATTGGCCGACGAACTACATTTGATGAACCTCCAAGGCTATGAAGAGGTCACCAGGCTGAACAACGAGCTGGTGACCATGCAGCGGGATTTAGTCAAGAAGACCCGTGCACTGGAAGCCTTGGATCAACAGAAAAACCTGTTTCTGGGCATCGCGGCTCACGACCTGCGCAACCCCATCGGCAACATCCTGAATCTGAGCCAACTGCTCCAGGGCGAGCTTCAAGGCAAACTCAATGAAGACTCCACGCTGTATTTCCAACTGATCGATTCCAGCTGCGGCTTTTTGCTCCAATTAATCTCGGACTTGTTGGATTTTTCCCAGATCGAGTCCGGCAAGCTGACCCTGGAGCTGGAAACCGTTGACCTGGAGGCATTGATCTCCCAGCAGACATCCTATGCCCGGACCGCGGCCGAGGCCAAGGGCGTGGAGTTGGCTTTCGTCGTCCAGGGAGAAGACCCGTTCGTCATACAAGGGGATCGCGGTCGCCTGACCCAGGTGGTGGACAACCTGGTCAGCAACGCCGTGAAGTTCAGCAGCGCGGAGAGCCGGGTCGAAATCAGTCTGGTCCGGGAAGGGAACGACCTGCTGTTCACGGTCCGGGATCATGGACCGGGCATCAGCCCGGAAGACCAAGCCAAACTTTTCCAGCCCTTTGCCAAGGCCACCGCCCGGCCCACCGCCGGAGAACGCAGCACCGGCCTGGGCCTGAGCATCGTCAAGCGCATCGTCGACGCCCATCGCGGCGGGGTCCGCTTGGAGAGCGTCGTCGGCCAGGGAACGACGTTGCTCGTGCGTTTGCCCATGGGAAACGGGTAGCGCGAAGCTTTCCGGAACGTCGAAGTCCGTCAAGCATCCTGTCTTCAAGAAGGCTCAAAAAAAAAGTCGGCTCGTGCATCGTCGGATACTTTCGGCGATTGATTTTTTTCGGGCCTGCTGTCAGGCTACGTGAGAGTTGATCGCATCACGGACAAACCATTGGTGACGAGTCTGTCCGTCAAACCTAAGGAGGCAGCATCATGAAAAAGACCGCTATCATTACCAGCTTGGCTCTGGGCGGGTTTTTACTGTTCGCGGGTACGGCGGCCGTTTCCGCCGTAGCCCTGGGTGGGGAGAAGCTCTATCAGGAGCGGTGTTCCCAGTGCCACGGTCTGGGACGGGTGGAGCGAGCCACCAAGGACCAAGCCGGTTGGGAAACCACGGTGGACCGGATGATCGGCAAACGGGCCGGATTGCTCAACGCTGAAGAGCGGGACGCCGTGGTGGAGTATCTGGTCAACAGGTAGAAAATTCGGTGAAAAAGAACGTTGCGAATACGGCCGTTATCGCCTTGGCGATGGCGGCCGTGCTTATTTGGGCGATGGCATGTCCCGGTTTTGCGTTTGACCAGAGCGACCTGGAGCGCTTGCTGGTCACCCGGTCTTGTCCAGGATGCGATCTCAGTCGGGCGGATTTGAGTAAAGCCGATCTGACCAAGGCTGATTTGTGGGGCGCGGATTTGCGGTTCGCGAATTTGGCGGAAGCCAATCTGCTCGAAGCGGATCTCCGTGAAGCCGACTTGCACGGGGCCGACCTGTTCATGGCCAACCTGATCCGGGTCGATCTCAAGGCCGCGAATCTGTCCAGCGCGGACGCCACCGGGGCTAATCTGTACCGGGCCGTGCTTGCCGGTGCGGATCTGACCGAGACCGTCTTGTTCAAAGCCAACCTGAACAGGGCGAACATGAGGAACGCGCGTCTGGTTCGCGCCAATCTGTTCCTGGCGGACTTGAGCCGAGCCGATCTGAGAGGGGCCGGGATCGATGGCGCGGAATGGAACGGGGCCAACCTGACGGGCGCCGTGTGGATCAATGGCCGCACGTGCGACCCCGGTTCCAGAGGCGAATGCAGGTTGGACTGAGTAAAGAGTATGCTCTGGAACCGGGTCGGGGTGCTTCCTTCCCTTCTGCGTCCTGGTGATCAATGACCGTGGTGGCCCGCCGGAGCCGAAGCGCCGCCCCATTGCTCCAACCATTCCCGCATCTGGTCGATCTCCCGGTTCTGAGCGGCGATGATTTCTTCGGCCAGAATCCGCACCTCGTCGCGCTCGGATAGATTTTTGTCCAGAACATCCCGGGCCATATGCACGGCGGCGAGGTGATGTTCAATCATGTCCTCCAGGAAGACGATGTCCGCTTCCTTCGCGGACAATCCTTCGATTTCCCGCATCATGGGCTGGTAGGTCGCCTGCATGGCCGCGTCAGGATGCCACTGCTTGATCCACTGGCGCATCTTGGCGATTTCCTCGGCCTGCGTGTCCATCACTTCCTTAGCGAAGTCGCGTAGTTCCTTACGTTCGGTGACGGCCATGATCTGCTTGGCGCTGTCCACGGCCTCCTGATGGTGAGGGATCATTTCCACGAGAAATTCCAATTCGCTTCCCACTTGATGTTGATGTCCATGCTCCTCCGCATCCGCCGGGCCGTGTGGACCGGTCATGAACAGGAGGCTCAACACCGCAAGGGGCATCCAGAACGTCATGAGACTCATTGTTTTCATCATTGCTTCTCCTTGTTGTGTTTAAACATCCATAATGCCGTGCTCGCCTCGCGAACCGGACGAAAGACCGGTGATATCGATCCGGAATGCGGGACGGGGGCCGTTCATACGCTTACTCCTTCACTCCTTTGTCGCGGAGGACTCCTCCAGAAGCCCTTTCGTCATGCCCTCGCACCTTTTCCATACGTGCACCCACTTGTTCAGTCGCTTTATACTGGTTTAGGCTGAAAGTTGAATTTTTTCCATGATGCTTTTAGGCCGCCCTTTCAGGGCTCTTCCTTGTTTCACCATGACCAACCCAGGGCGTTGCCCTGGGCTCTAGCATGTCGCCCCTTTGGGGCTTCAGGCAAGCCCTGAAAGGGCGAAATACTTCAGCCCAGGGCAACGCCCTGGGAAAATGCCCACCACCAAACATTCAGCCCTGAAGGGGCGGCCTAAAAGGATGAAACACTCCCTCTTGGCACAGCAGCAAATTGAAACATTCAACCTCAATCAGTATAAATTCAGCGTAAGTTCGAAATAAAGGTTGTCAAAGAAAAGTTCACGATTCAGACTTTTTGACATGCGGCTCTCGGCGCGGTATTTTTGAAAAATGCGTGTGTTGCTTTTAAGGGCACTTGTTTTGCTCGTCCTGCTGACGACCTCTTTTGCCGCAAGTGGGGCAGGGGCTGTTGTTTCGGCGTTGCTTCATCCTGCTGACCTGGACTCCTGCTGCGTGCCGTTCAGCCCTGATGAACCCGCGAACCCAACCCCATGCACGGAGCAGGGGTGCCTCTGCCTTTTTTGCCTGAAACTGCTCACGTCCTTCCTTCCCGAGGCCACCCTTGGCCTTCCGTTGACAATCACCTTCGCCCGCCCACCCTTTGCGCGCCCTCCTTCGGACTTGGTCCGTCGTATCGACTTCCCTCCCGAACTTTCCTGATCTTGTTTGCTCGTAACTGCTCAGCACATTTTGTGTCCGCTCTTGCTCCGGCAATCGGGGTCGGTGCTTCGCTCTCGGATTCGGAATCGAAACAGGAATTTTGAACGCATCCCCGCGTTTTGACCCCGATCCCGATTCCGACCCCGGCAACGGCATTACTCCGTGCTGCGTGTTGAAAAAAATATTTGGCAACAGTCCCAAAAAAACACCAATTGCCGCGTTGCTGCGATTGGGAGTTTTTTACTGACTGCTATGGGAGGTCAATCCGCATGGCTTCTACGGATAGCATGAGTAATCCAGGCTGGAATATTCTCTTTCTGGCTTGGCTGCTGACCATTGCGTCCGCACTGACGAGCATTTTCTTCAGTGCCGTGATGCAACTGCCCCCGTGCGTTCTCTGCTGGTACCAGCGCATCTTTCTCTTTCCCTTGGCGTTCATATTTACCACGGGTCTCTTTTTCTGCGACAAGAGCGTGGTGCGCTACGCCCTGCCTCTGGCAGGCGCGGGCTGGCTCGTGGCCCTGTACCAAAATCTGCTTGTTTACGGGATAGTCCCGGAGAGCATCAAGCCGTGCAGTCAGGGGGTCTCCTGCACGGAGAGTTATTTCGACATTCTCGGTTTCCTGACGATTCCGATGCTCTCATTCATGGCTTTCACGATCATTCTGGTACTACTGTACACCTTCAATAGGAGAATTTCTCAATGAGGAAACAATATCTCGTTGCCGCCGCCGGACTGCTCCTGGGTCTGCTCTTCATCATCGCAACCCATGTCTACCAGACGCAGCAAGCGCAAAAGCTGGACTTTCTGGCCCGGGAAGACGCCGAAGTCTTTGTCCGGCCTCACTCGCCCACCCTGGGCAGCCCGGATGCCCGGGTCACCCTGGTGGAGTTCATGGACCCGGCCTGCGAGACATGCGCCGCGTTTTCCCCCTTCGTGAAGAAACTGATGGACGACAATCCCGGCAAAATCAGGCTGGTTTTGCGATACGCTCCGTTCCACGACGGGGCCGATGATTTCGTGCGCATCCTCGAAGCAGCGGGCAATCAGGGCAAGTACTGGGAAACGCTGGACATCATGTACCAGAGCCAGGGCCACTGGGCCAGCCACCAGAACCCGCAACCGCATCTGCTCTGGGACTTCGTGGCCATGGCCGAAGTGGACCTGGACATGGTCAGAAACGACATGAACGAAGCAAGAATCCAGCGCATCCTGGAGCAGGACATCGCCGACGCCAGGGCGCTCAACGTCACCAAAACCCCGGGCTTTTTCGTCAACGGCAAGCCCTTGACAACCTTCGGCTTCAAGCAGTTGCAGCAACTGGTGGAGTCGGAGATCGCGCGGATGTACCCACAGTGAGCCGACGCTGAAAAAAGAGCGGAGACGATGCCGTGTCCCAGGACAAACCGTCCGATGACACGGCATCGTCTCCGCCACGCCCAGCATGAACAGCAGGAGGAGAGGGGAGCCCCATGACCGGCGCAGTTAAGGAAGCGAACAGGGGGCAGATACGATTGCTTCCACTCCAAATGTCGTTTACAGACTTCAACATTCAGGGATGATTCAGAACCTGTTGACATTACCAGAGTTGAACCGCCCACTTCGCTCAGGGCGCGAAGAAGCTGATTCCTTCCGCCGGGGAGGGGCAGTGTTTTTGGGAAGCATCTTTTTCCCTGCTTTCCAAAATCTTATCCTTGCCTGCCCGGTGAAAGCGGGTACCCTTTCAGGGTGTTTCACTGGGGCGTACCTCGGGCCTTGAGCGACCAACGGAAGCTGGCGGTTCGTTTCTTCATCCGAAGTTGGCTTTATGTCCCACTTTTTTGTCGATCACATTGCCTGCCGCATAAAGCCAACCTCAGTACAACGCATAATGCTGACCTCGGCGTCAAGGAGTATCTAGTAGATGTTTCTTAGTAGCCTGAAATAGTAGAATAAGTGTCGGTTGTTTTTTCGGAAAATGCTTGCCAAATCAGCAGGTGTTAAGGCTGAGAATTTGGAGGGGCGGAATTTTGTGAGTTCCGCATAATAACACTGTTAGCGAGATTGAGGAGATACAATGAGTAAGCATGAAGAGCTATATGTTTTCGTCGACAATTCGTTCTTATACATTGAGGGGTACAAGCACGTAAACAAAGTCGCTAATTCCAATGGAAATAAGAAGCCTCAAATTGATTATTTCAAATTTAAGAAATTTGTCGAAAAGAACGGAAATGTAAAAAGAGTGGTTTTAGTGGGTTCCGAGCTTGCCGGAAGCCTTATCACTAACTGCCAAAGGGCGGGCTTTGAAGTACACACCCTGCCAAAGTATCCGAATATAAAAACGGGTAAAAAGCAAGAGAAAGGCGTAGACATGAAAATTGGGTGGGAAGTTGCTAAAACACTCTTTACAAATCGTGATTCAAACGTGAATAAAAAAATTATTCTGTGCACTGGCGACAAGGATTTTGCATCCATACTTTCTGACATACATACGTCAGGCTGGGCATTTGAGCTCTGGCTTTGGAAAAGTTCGTATTCAAAGGCATATGCACAACAAGTGGAGGTATTTGGAACAATAAAAGATCTTGACAACGAATGGCGAGAATTCATAAGCCTAGTGGATAATAGCAAAAGTCGCTAACAATCGGCTGCACAGCGACCGATTTTCCGCCGCTTCGCGGCTCCAAACCGGCGCGTGAGCCGGGCGTTCCCGCGACGCATCCGCGTCGCGGGAACGGGCCGGGGCTGACTGCGTCCCGGCCCGTTATATTACATCAAATAGGATCAATCATTTATGCCATCTTTTAGCGATATAAACTTTAAATATACAGATGCTGAAGAGGAAAGGTTGTATTCGCCTGAATTATTAGAAAAGGCCTATGTTGATATAGATGGGATATTGGAAAAAATATCGGAGCCCGATAAGTTTATTGTTATTGGACCTAAAGGAGCGGGTAAAACTGCTCTTTCGTCGAAGCTATCTCTAATGCATCAATGGGATATGTTTGTAGATGGAGATATTCTAGAACAGTTTGAATTTCAGCTACTAAAGAAAACAGGCGGTGAAAAAGGTCAGTCTATTGGAGGTGCCCTTACCGCTTGGCAATTGATTTTGTTTCTTAGGCTAATTCCGCTGTTTTTGAAAGATACAAAGTTTGCGGAACAAAACCCCAATATAGTCGAGCTTAAAAATTCCCTTGATAAATATGGTTTAACAAAGTCCGATAGTCTTATTCATATTGTCCAGTATACGAGTAGGCGAGGTATATTTGGTAAAATTAAGTCTGCGATTTCGGAAGTATCGGGAGAGCAAATTGAAGAGGACAACTTCAAGATTAAGGATCCGGCATCACTTTTAGAATCTCTAAAAAGTGAATTTGATAAAATAGCGCCGGCGGAATCTAAATACTATCTTGTGATAGATGGGTTGGATTATGTACTGCGTGATGGCCGTAATAACAGTCCGTTTATTGCCGATCTTATCAACGCTGTTCGTCAACTTAATATTTACTTTCATCAGCATGGTGTTAATGCTAAGACAATAATTCTAATTCGCAATGAAGTCCTTCAATTGGTGCCAGATCCAAATTTGACGAAGCGAATAAATGACAACGGCGTTCAGCTTAAGTGGTATGACAATGTAAGGTCTCCCTTTGATACAAGCCTTTTGGAAATCATCTCGAAAAGAGCTCATGTTGCTGGCTTCGAGGGTAATGCTAAGAAACTGTGGGGAGAATGGTTTCCGCCAAGTATTAATAGATCGAGTTCTTTAGATTTTGTTTTGGTAAACACAAGATTTCTACCGAGAGACTTGGTTAGTTTCTTTCGAGAGCTCCAAAAGCTTGGAAAAAAACCTCCATTTGACAGAATTGATGTTCTTTCAGCATTAAATAATTATTCGGATTGGTTTTTGCAGGAGCTTAGTGACGCTCTGGTCGGCTTAATGGGCGAAAATCTAAGAACGGATATGTCCGACATAATTACGGAGTTGGGTCGAGATTTCACCCTAGATCAGTTTCAGGAAAAGCTCATCGAATACGGATTTAGTAAGGAGAAATTTTCAGCAGAGCAAATAGCTAGAGATTTATTTAATGCCTCATGGATTGGTAATGAGTGGAATACTGACAAAGGTACACCTCGCTATTCGTGGAAACATCGTAAAATAAACGCAAAATTGAATGTTAAGCATAAAATAGTGGTGCACTCAGGTTTATGGAAGACCCTAAACTTAATATAACAAAGCGCTGCTGACGGACAACTTTTCCGCTGCGCTCCAAATTTGCCGCAGAGCGCGGCGTTCCCGCGACGCATCCGCGTCGCGGGAACGGGCCGGGGCTGACTGCGTCCAGTCGGTTGCCCTCGCCGCGGATGTCGCGTCGAGAACAACCGATTGGACCGGATTTCGTCCTGTCCTTCCGCAAGCGAGCTTACTCCAGCACAGGCCGAAGCCGTTCAGCCCCGGCCCGTTAGCCTGGACTGAAAACGCGATTGCCCGTGCCGCAAGAAGGAGGTACATTGTGAACATGACAACGCTATTAGAAATCGAGCGCGCGATCGAGCAACTGCCCAGTGACCAATTCTCCAAGATCCATGACTGGATCGTGGAGAAGGACTGGCAGGCGTGGGATGCGCAGATTGAGCGCGACAGCGCCGACGGCAAGCTTGACTTCCTCGTGGATGAGGCTCTACGCGATGCCAAGTCCGGCGAGACGAGGCCGCTCTGATGCACCGAACGACCCGACGTTTCTGGCGCTGCTACGAAGCCCTGCCGCCGGAGATACAGAGGGTCGCCGATCAGAGCTTTGCCTTGCTCCAGCGCAACCCTCGTCACCCATCCCTTCATTTCAAAAAGACGGGGAAACTCTGGTCGGCTCGCGTGGGGATACACCACCGTGCACTTGCCGTGCCCGATCCAGCTGGATTCCTGTGGGTTTGGATCGGCACTCATGCGGAGTACGACAGACTGATGACGGGCCAACCATGAGTTGTACCCTATCGTCGCTGGCGCACCGAAGCGTGAACTCCACGTTGGGCAATCAAACAAAGAGTCCATAGTGTCGGCGATTTCCATGTTTTATGGGATTCTGATCTTGATGTATTTCTACGACAACAAGAAGCATAGTGCCCCGCACATTCACGCGGAATATGGAGAATTCGAAGCGACCATCGCCATTGAGGATGGTTCTGTTCTCGGTGGCAATCTACCGCCAGCCAAGATGAAACTGGTACAGGCGTGGATCGAAATACACTGAGAAGACTTGATGGCAAACTGGAAGTTGGCAGTTTCTGGAGAACCAGTGTTCAAAGTCGACCCATTGCGATAGGAGGATCTATGGACAAGATCGTAAAAGCCATCCCTCTTGAAGACTATCGGATTGAGATTCAGACAAGTAGTGGCATTTCTGGCATCTTTGATGTCAAGCCCTATTTACGTGGAGGGGCATTCAAAGAACTTGTGAATGAGGCATATTTTTGCACGGTGCGCCCTGTCCATCATGGAATTGCATGGCCGCATGAACAGGATTTCAGCGCAGACACCATTATCTGGGATATTCAAAGTGCCCAACAAGGCGCTCCACCGGACAGCAATTCCGCTGCGCTCCATTGCCGTCGGTGAGCTTGGTTGTTCCCGCGACGCATCCGCGTCGCGGGAACGGGCCGGGGCTGACTGCGTCCAGTCGGTTGCCCTCGCCGCAGATGCCGCGTCGAGAACAACCGATTGGACCGGATTTCGGCCTGTCCTTTCGCAAGCGAGCTTACTCCAGAACAGGCCGAAGCCGGTCAGCCCCGGCCCGTTAGGCCATTGGGATCAACAGAATGACGCCGCGCTTTGATCCGAACATGATTTCCTTTCTGCGGGACAGATACGCAGTTGAAGGTTACGGCATGCAATGGCATGTAATCTCCCACTACATAATTGATATGACGCTTGGCGAAGACTGGTTTGACAGTCATTGTCGGCTCGGCGAAAACAGACTTGCCCCATTTGCGCAAGACACTTCAACTGATAGCGGTGCTTCCGAGTTTCATCTAAATGTAGTGCGCCTTGCCCACATGCTATTTCTACTGAGGCATGCGCCAGGATACGACGACTTCATCTCCTCTCTCATGACTAGAGATTTTGAACCCGTATTTTTCGAGCTTCATTCTGCGAGTTTGCTGTTTCAAAACTCCTGCGTCGTTCAGTTCGTGAAACCTACGGGGATAAAGGGACGAGACTACGATCTCCAATTGTCGATTGAAGAAAAGCCGGTCGCGATCGAGGTTAAAAGCCGACGCGCTGGCCCCATTACGGATAGGAGGAAACTGAAAAACGCGCTCTTGGAGGCAAGAAAGCAGCTACCGACTGATATCCCAGGAATTATTTGTGTTGCTATCGCATCGGAGTTTCGCATCTCTCCAGAGTTAGCCCATGCAGAGTCTGAGGTTGAGGTTGCTCTCACTGAGTTTCTCCAATCTACAAAGCGAGTAAACAGAGTGCTTGTTTTCTGGCACAGGTTTGAAGGAGAGCCTTTGCACTCGAAGACGATGGTTAAGGAATGGAAAAATTTGAATGCCAGACTCCAGTTGGACCGTGAGTGGCTAATAGCCGGTGTTGACGAACTACCAATCCAAGAGGCAGTCCAAAATGGGTTTCCTAGTTTCATGCAATTGGCCTAACCTATCAATCCACCGGACGCTGCGCGATAAAGCCGCGCAGCGCCGGTGATTTCAAACTTTAGGAGCTTTTTAGTATGGCACTAAGTTTTGGGTTTGATTCAAAGGTCGTTAATTCGTCAATCTATAATTTGGCCTATTGTTTGCCGTTTCTTTGTGCATTCTATGTAATGAACGCTCCGGAAAATTTTGAGCTGCCATTTGGTTTTCTAGTGCAAGGGGAATTAGCAAGTCTTTTCTATATTTTCGCTGCTACATTTTTCTATTTTTTGTTTATTGTTTTTATCGCCCTTGCCAGCCACTTTTCGGGACTGATCGAAGAAAACAAAGCTTGGCTATTTTATGTTGGGCTAATATTTATTATTTCTCTCATTGGTATTTTCAAAAACGAAGGGCAGCCTAAAGTATCAATGTATTTTACAGCCCTTTCCGGAATTATACTGCTGGCATATTTTTTTAAAAAACATAACTCATCTTTATCATTTGCCGCTACAAGCCTTATGGGGGCAGTTGCCTGTCTGCTGTGCTTTACGAGCGGAGTGCTTTGGTACTTCGAGCATTACATTTTTATTGACGCAGTGAAATCTGCGCTGGGTTTAGACTCTGTTAAGCAAGAATCTTATAAAGTAGGGGCTGTAATGCTATTTTCAATGGGGTACGTGATCTACTACGGGTTATTTAAACTTAGTGAAACTCATCAGCCTGCTCCTAACAAGTAGCTGTATAGGAAAAATTACTCGCTGCGCTCCTAATTTTCCTGTGAGCTAGGCGTTGGACATAGAAAACAAAACGGGGGGATAAGCATTGGCCAGTTCACAGCTAAAAGATCAGATATTGAAGGCAATCTTCAGAAAGATCGGACATCTTACGACGAAGAACGCCTCGCTCATTGAGGTCATGATTGGGTTCGATCATATTGATAAGGACATATTTTTTGATGCCGTCCAAGAACTTGTGAATCAAAGTCTTCTATTTGATCGTGGTCGTGGATACGTTGCCTTTACGCCTGATGGGTGGGATCAGGCAAACCTCCTTATGAACCCACCCCATGTCTTCAATCATAACAATCTCAGTATTGGACAAGCACACAATTCACCGATACAGCAGGGTATTCACGCACAGCAAGAGCAGAGTATTTCCTATGCCATCCCCTCCAATGAGGACTTGCAGCGACTAGTAGATCTAATGAGGGCGCACCTCTGCGAGCTGAATCTATCGGCAGCAGATGAACGAAAGGCAAGAGCTCAAATCGCAACCATTGAGGCACAGTTACTTGATGAACCGAATCCGACCGTTATCAAGGAGGTCGGTCGCAGCCTTAAGAATATTACGGAGGGGGCTATCGGAAGCCTGCTTGCAACTGCGGCACAACCGGGTGTGTGGACGACTATTCAGTCATTATTGGCAATACTGTGAACGCCTGGCCCAACAAGGCACTCCAGCGGACGGATTTGCCTGGTTCTTCGACGTTGGACGTGGAATTGCTATGGAACGAGTAGTTCCCTGATGGGTGCTCCGATCAGGTAGATCACAGTGATGAATGTCACCTCGTTGCGGTATCCCCTGGCTCGCGAACGTGCCGCCTGGAAGAGGCTGTTTAAGCCCTCCAATCTGGCATTTGAGAGCAACGACTCCCATCGTCTCAGGATTCGAGGTAAATGCTCTTGGAACGTGCTCAATGCCTTTTTGACCGGCTTCAGCAAGTTTTCGTCGCCGATCAATTCCTGGGCGAAGGCGAAAAACCGGGAAGCCCTCCATCGAGCCGCCTGCTTGGTATCGGCTTGGCGCACCCAGCGCAGCAATTCTTTGACTCGAAAAGCCGTGGCTGTCGCCAACCCACGTTCCTCCAACTCTCGCAAGGCAGCGTCCTGTTCCTCGGTCCGAGAGGCTTCAAGCCCTTTGAGGGTCGCCCAACGAACCCCTTTGGGCAGCTCGACTTGTTTCGCTTCCAGCCGACGCACCTCATCGAGGGCTTTTGTAAATATCTGGACGACATGGAACCAGTCTACAGTGACTGAAGCGTATTTGAATGTCTTCTCGGCCGCGGACAGAAAGGCAGGAGACATGTCGCAAACGACTTCAATAATGTTGTCGGGATTACCGCCGTGCTTTTTGAGATGCTTGGCGAACTCCTTAAAACATGCCTTACCTTTGCCGGGCGTGGCAAAGATAACGGGGCGGGTCTCTCGGTCCATGTCCACAAAAATGGTGACGTAGTGATGCCCCCGCTTGGTGGCCGTCTCGTCAAGGCCTATGCCGCATAAACGGCTGAGATCCAGCTTGCCCATGGCTTGGTAGACATAGTGCGTCACCACGCGCCAAATACGCTTGTCGGTGACGCCGACATAATTGGCCACCGCGTTTACGGGCATCTCGCGGGCCAGAAGCATGACGGCTTGCTCAAAGAGCAACGTAAATCCGCTGCCTTCGCGAGCCCAGGGCACTTTGACCCGGTGGATGCCGTGCTCGGCGCACTTGACTCGTGGAACCCTGGCTTTGATCAGGCAGTGGTGTTGGAAGAAGTTGAGGTGACGCCAGGAAAACTCTTTGAAGTCATGGGCCTTGCAGAGCGTTTCGCACTGCGGACACGGATAAAGGGTGCCTCGGTCCGCCTCGACTTCCAAGCGAAGCTCGGATGGCTGCTTCCCGGTATCAAGCTTTTGGGCGACAACCTGCCAAGGAGCGGTTAATCCAAGGCCAAGAGTCAGAAGGTCATTCGCGTTCATTGGGCTATCTCCTGGAAAATGGGGATCGAAAAACACTCATTCCGAATGCAGATAGTACCACAGGGGAGAATTGCCAATTCCACGTCCAACGTCGAAGAGCCATTTGCCTTCGCTTCGCTGCACAAATCCGCCGCTGAGTTTGGTCGTTCCCGCGACACTTCCTACCCCCAGAGCTTCTCACCCCGTCATCACCACGACGAATAACGACGAACCAAGAACATTCTTTTCCCCTCACGCCTCAGCCCCTCCCTGCTTCCGGCCCAGACCCCCCGGCCAACTCTTAGCCTGTCGGCGCTGTTCGGGAGTATACCGCAAACTATTTTGCTGGGTAACGCAAAAACTCAATCAGCCTGGTTCGTCTGAACAAACTTTCTGGCATCCTTGAGCAGCAGGAGGAGTTGTCGCTCGCACACGGGAGAGGAGATGAAGCCGAAGCGGCGGTAAAAAGATTCGGCATTCTCGTCCATGGGATGAGTCAGGAGGGCTCTGATGCCCGCCTGTTCGGCAATGAAGAAGGTTCGTCGAATGGCATCTTGCAACATGCCCACGCCGAGCCCGCGGTCTTGCCATCCCAGGTCAACGGCCAGTCTAGCCAGGATGACCACCGGGATTGGATACCGTCCCATGCCGTGACGGATTCTTTCCGGCGCTTCATGGGTTTCCACCTGTCCGACGGTCATGCTGAAATAGCCGACAACACGAAAAGCGTGACAGACTACGTACGTTTTGGCGGAACCGCTACCCTGGGCCTGAAGTGCATACCGCGTGAGCCATGTGTTGAGAAGAGGCTTGCCGCAGTCGAAATCACCAAGCAAGTGAGCTTTGGACAGCGGTGCGGGGGGCGAACAGATCATTTGGCCGCCCAGGGCGGCTGGTGGGCGTATAGATCGGTCAGCCCGGAATTGTCTGTTTCCGGTTCGTCCAGCAGGTCAAGAAGGGCTTGATATGTGTGTCCGGAAACCATGAACATTTTCTGGTCGAGCAGTATCCGGTCGGCTGCCTGACAAGCCGCATCCAGGATAAAATCCGTGAGCGACCTGTTCGTCGATTCCGCTGCCTGGCGCAAAAGCGCTTCTTGCCGCGGCGTGGCGCGCAGCCCAAGTCTTGCTGTCCGCATTGGTCCGACCGTCATTGTGGATGCCATGGTGTCCTCCATTGGGATGTGATTTTGGGTGGACGATAATCCATGTTAGTACAAATGACAAACGTCGACCGAGCCGATTGAGCTAATTCCAAATCGCTTAAGGCGCGAGGTGTCGCGCCGTGTCTGGAGAGGACGCCCCTATTCCCCCGAAAACTCCAGCACGATTTCGGTGCGCTGGTTTTCGTCGTCGATGTGGACCTGGAGGGTGGCACCGAGGGTTTCGGCGATGAGGCGGGCGGAGTAGACCCCCAGGCCCTTGCCGTCGGGTTTGCCCCAGGTGGCCCCTTTTTCCATGAACCGGGGGCGGATTTCCGGGGGAACGACGCCGCTGTTGGCGATGCGGACACGGGTTCGGGGATGGCCTTGTTGGTTTCGATTCGTGTCGTGGTCCGCGTCCTGGCCTGGGGCTTGTTCCAGGGTCACGGTTACCGGCCGGTCCGGCGGGTCGGCTTCCAGGGCGTTTTTGATCAGGTGCAGGAGCATGGAATAGCAGAGCAACTCCTCGCCGTGGATCATAATCGTGGCTGGGGCGTCTTCGGTGACGAGCTGGACGGGCTTGTTCTTCATCGCTTCCAGGGGCGACAGGGCTCTGAGCACGGTTTGAACGATGCGGGTCAGGTTCACCGGATGGGGGTCGACCTGATAGACGCCCCGCTCCAGTTTCCACAGGTCGATGGACGCGGCGATCATTTCCAGAAGTTCGAAGCCGGATCGTTCAATGTCGCGTACGGTTTCCCATAACGAAGCCGGAAGGTCCCGGGTCGCGAGCAGGCGATCCGACTTGTTCAGGATATCCATCAGCGGGCGCTTGAGGTCGTTGCGCACGATGCGTTCCACGCTGTCGCGCATGCTCAGGGCGTCTTCAAGGATCGTGTTGCGCCGAGCCAGGTCGGTCAGGGTGCGGCGCAGGGTCAGGTGGGTGCTCACCCGGGCGTGGACCACGGATGGGTCAAAGGGCTTGGGGATGTAGTCCACCGCGCCCAGCCGCAGCCCCTTGGCCTCGTCCGTTTCCGTGGACATGACGGTGATGAACAGGATCGGGATGTCCCTGGTCCGCGGGTCGTCCTTCAGAGCCTCGCAGACCTCGTAGCCGTCCATGTCCGGCATCTGGATGTCCAGAAGAATGATGTCCGGCGCGGGCAAGGCCCGGGCCAGCTCCAGGGCCTGGCTTCCGGATGTGGCGCTGATGATCTGGTAGGCGTCCTGGAAAATGGCCTTGAGCACGTTCAGGTTGATCTGCTCGTCGTCGACGATCAGGATGGTTTGTTGTTCCCGGACCGGTCGCGAAGCGGTGAACGGTCCGCTGGTCTCGCCCAGTCCGTCCAGCACGGCGACCTTGTTCCTGCCCGTGCTTTTGGCTTTGTACAGGGCTTTGTCCGCGGCCAGGAAGAGATCATGGGCCGTCTTGCCGTCCCGTTGAGGAACCATGGAGGCCACGCCAAGGCTCAAGGTGATGGTCGGCGCCACGGGGCTGAAGGCGTGGGGGATGCCCAGGGCCGCGACGGCCTCGCGCATTTTTCGGGCTACTTCCCTGGCTCCGTCCCGGTTCGTGCCGGTGAGCAGGCAGATGAATTCCTCTCCTCCGTACCGGGCCACCAGGTCGGTTTGCCTGGAAACGATGCCGCTCAGGCTTCTGGCCACTTCCCGCAGGCATTCATCCCCCGCGGCATGGCCGTAATGATCGTTGTACAATTTGAAATGATCAATGTCCGCCATGACCAGCGACAGCGGTTCGCCGCTACGGACGGCACGTTGCCACTCGAATTCCAGGAATTCCTCGAATCGGCGACGGTTGGCGATGCAGGTCAGGCCGTCCTTGTTGGAGAGGTTTCGGAGAATGTCCCGCTTTCGCTTCAATTCCAGATGGACCCGAATCCGGGCCAGAACCACGGCCGGGCCGAAGGGCTTGGTAATGTAGTCCACCGCGCCCGCGGCCAAGCCTTGTTCCTCGTCTTTTTCATTGGACTTGGCCGTGATGAAGATCACCGGAATGTCCCTGGTTTCCGGATGTTTCTGCAGCCTTCGGCAGACCTCGAACCCGTCCAGGTCCGGCATCTGGATGTCCAGCAGAACCAGGTCCGGCTTCTTTTCGCCAAAGGCCCGTTTCAGGGCCTGTTCGCCGCTCAAGGCCACGCTGATTTCGTAATGGTCCTGAAGGATGGCGTTGAGAACCTGGACGTTTGGTCGCTCGTCGTCCACGATCAGGATACGGGATTTTCGTGCAGTCATTTTGTCTCCGACGGTCCAACCCGTCTTGTCAGTTCCGCGATGGTCCCCGCGGCGTCTTCGAATTGAAAGTCCTGAATTTCTTGCAGCAGTCGACCGGTCAGGTCCGAATATCTTCCATCAAGTCGGTTTAGCAACCTCTCGGCCAGTTCCTCGGCCTTGGGGTTGCCGTCCTCCAGGAGTTCACGCAGATCATCAATCAGGGAGTGGAGGGCGATCACGTCAACGTCGGAATGCGATGCCGGGCTCTCTTTCCGCGTTGTTTCGGCGGGTGAAGGGACGATTCCCGAGGCCGGAATGGAGGCTTTCCGTGATGCCTCCGGTGATGCATTCGGTGATGCTTCCGGCGAGACATCCGACGGGGTCAGGACGGCAAGACCGGTCATCACGGTCTGGAACGCGGTGGAAAAACCGGCAAGGGCCGCGTCCAGGCCGCCTGGATCGGTGTCCGGATCGAGCTTGAGCGCGTGCTCCAGTTCCTGGGCCGCTTCGAAGAAATCGTTGGCCGCCAGGTTGCCGGCTACGCCTTTGAGGGCGTGCACGGTGCGGGCGGCCTGCTCGCGTTCTCCGGCCTGGACGGCCTGCTCGATTTTTTCCAACCCATCCGCGTAACTGTTTTGAAAATCCAACAGCAACTTCAGATACAGCTTCTCATTGCCGCGCAGCCTGGTCAGCCCCTGGGCAAGGTCAAAGCCGGGCAAGTGATCGGGCAACAGTGCGGGCAAAGAGGCGGACGGGGAGGAGACCGCGCTGGCCGGGGCGGTTCGCGGCGGCGTGGCGGGTTCATCGGTTTCTCGTGCTCCATCGTCCGTGGGTAGCCATCGCGCCAGGGTGCGCTGCAACAGATCCGGATCGATGGGCTTGGATATATGATCGTCCATCCCGGCGTTCAAGGATTTCTCCCGATCGCCCGTCATGGCGTGGGCGGTCATGGCGATGATGGGGATTCTGGGATGCTGGGATTCTGGGATTCTGGGATGCCGGGATGCATTTTTTGCTGAATTCGTCTCCCCGGCATCATGACCGGATACGTTTGAAATGCCAAAATCGGTTCCCTTATCAATTCCAGCATTCCAGTATTCCGGCATTCCAGCATTTTTTCCCATCTCCTGACTCCTGATTCTCCGCGTCGCCTCATACCCGTCCATCTCCGGCATCTGAATGTCCATCAGCACCAGGTCGAAGCGCTCCGCGGCGAGCAGTTCCAAGGTTTTTTTGCCATTGTCGGCCAGACGTACGGTCAGGCCGAAGCCTTCCAGCAGTTCCCTGGCCACCTGTTGATTGATGGGGTTGTCTTCGGCGACCAGGACATGGCCGTGCAGCTTGTCCGGCAGGGGCGGGGCAGGCACAAGGCGGTCCTGCTTCCGAACGGTCGAGGTGCAGGACGGATCAGCGAAAAAGCTGGTCAGGGCGTCGAAGAGCATGGACGGATTGACCGGCTTGAGCAGCAGTCCGTCCAGTTCCCGGTCGCTGACCCGGCTCATGACTTCCTCGCGGCCGTAGCCGGTGACCATGACCATCAGGGGCAGGGTCTCGCTTTGCGGTTCGGAGCGAATCCGGCGGATGGCCTCGATGCCGTCCATGCCCGGCATCTGCCAGTCCATGAGTACCAGATCATAGGGACGGTCCTGGACGTCGGCCTGCTGGACGAGACGCAGGCCTTCCTCGGCCGAGGCCGCCGTATCCACGAGCAGATTGAAGCTGACCAGCATGTCCCGGAGAATTTCCCGGGCACTGAGGCTGTCGTCCACCACCAGGACCCGGCGATGACCGAAATCCGCCTTGGTCAGACAATGGGTCGGGCGTTCCTTTTGCTTGCCGAACCGGGCGATGAAGGAAAACTCGCTGCCCTGGTCCGGTGTGGAGCGGACCTCGATCCGGCCGTGCATCATCTCCACCAGGCGTTGGGAAATGGTCAGCCCCAGCCCGGTGCCGCCGAAGCGTCGCGTGGTGGAGGCGTCGGCCTGGCTGAAGGCGGCGAACAGTTTGTCGATCTGCTCCCTGGTCATCCCGATGCCCGTATCCCGGACGGCGAAACGCAGCGTCACGTGGTCGTCCGACTCCTCCAGCAAACTCACGCCGACTTTTACTTCCCCATGCTCGGTGAACTTCAGGGCATTGCCCGTGAGGTTGGTCAACACCTGGCCCAGGCGCAAGGGGTCGCCGATGAGATGTTGCGGGATGTCCGGAGCGTAGGCCAGCAGGAATTCCACGCCCTTGGCTCCGGCTTTTTCCGAGAACAGGGTGGACAGGTTGCTCATCACCGCGTCCAGGTCAAAGGGGATCTGTTCGAAGTCCAGTCGTCCGGCCTCGATCTTGGAGAAGTCCAGGATGTCGTTGATGATGCCCAGCAGGTTCTGGGACGCGCCGCGGATTTTGGTCAGATAGTCCCGCTGTTGTTCGGTGAGGTCGGTCTTCAAGGCCAGGTGGCTGAGGCCGATGACGATGTTCATGGGCGTGCGGATTTCATGGCTCATGTTGGCCAAAAAGAAGCTCTTGGCCTTGGTGGCGGCTTCCGCCGTCTCCTTGGCTTCCAGCAGATTGACGTTGGCCTCGGCCAATTCCGCTGTTCGTTCGTCCACCAAACGTTCCAGATGCAGGCTGTGCAGTTCCAATTCACGGGCGTATTGCTGGGTCTTGGAAAACAGCTCGTGGATTTCCCGGGCCATCAGGTGGAAGGAGTCGGCCAGCACGGCCAGTTCGTCTCGCGATGACGGTGGGCCGCCCTGGTATTTGGGCGCGAAATCGCCATGCGGATCCGAAGGCGGCAAGGTAATTTCTCCTGCGGCTTTGCGCTCCCGCCACGTCAGGGTGAAGCGTTGGACCTTGTCGGTCAGCTCCCGGATCGGTCCGGCGATGCGCCCGGAGAAAAAGGCCGCGGCAATAATGCCCAGAAGCAGCGTCAAGACGCCCACGGCCACCATGTACAGCAGGAGTTCGCGGACCGGACGATTGATGTCGTCCACCGCGGCCACGCCGATCAGCCAGATGGGCAGATCGTTCATCTGGAGATGATCCAGGAGCAGCATGGAGGTCTGGGAAGGAATGTCTCCGGATTGGTTCCACTGCCGGGCCAAGGTGTTGAACTCGGCCCGTGCCGGCGACGGCTCGCCTTCCTCCACGACCTGGTCCGGGGTGAAAAAGGGGCGTTGATGCGGTTGGTAGGCCAGGCTCACGAAGCCCTGGTTGCCGATCCTGGTCGCGCTGAACAGGGCCTGTCCGGCTGTTTCCAGGTTGATCATGGTTACCAGGTGCGTGTCGTCCAGGGGGACGCCCTGGTTGAGGATGGCCTGCTTGAAGACCAGCACGTGACGTTGGGCGAGCATGTTCGGGGTGCGGGGCAGGGCCAGGAGCAGGGGCGTCTCCACGTCGGTCTCGTTCAGAAGGTCCATCAGGCGGTCGCGCTCCGGCTGATCCAGCCAGCGCAGGTAGGGCGTGTCCTCGTACAGAGCCTCGTGGTTTTTGGTGATCAGGATGTTTTCGATCCAGGGCTCCTGGGTTCTGATCTGGGCGAAAAAGTCGCGCAGGCTGGGTACGAATACCGAGCCGAGCCGCGGATCGGCACCCACGAACTCCACCAGCGGGTTGCCCCGCCAGATGTACAGATTGGCCTGACGGACGTTGATGAATTCCTTGAAGATGTCCGAGGTCAGGGCCAGGGAGTGACGCAGTTCCCGACGGGATTCCCCTTCCAGGAGCCCCACGGCCCGGTAGGCGGTGACCAGGGAAAGCACCAGGACCACCAGGAGCACGATTCCGGCGGTCATGAGCAGCAGGCGGGTTTTGATGGAAGAAGCCGAAAAAGGTGAGTTGGAGCCAGGCATCAGAAGAATCCTAGAGGGTTACTGGGTCGCTTGAATCAGAATCCGGAACTGGCTCAGGGTCAGTCCGTACTCGTCTTTCCAGATGCTGTTCAGGGTCGAGGTCTCGGTTCGGATCTGCTCGTTGAAAAAGGCCTGCACCGCATCCCGCAGATCCTGATCCCGGCGGTTGAAGGCCCAGCCGATTTCATCCACCGGGCCGACTGGAAAAGCCACGTTCAAGTCTTGAAAGCGGTTCACGGACTCCCACAGGGAAACCTCCGCGTCCAGCAGCGTGAAGTCCACGAATCCGGACTGCACGGAATCCAGTTCCGCGCCGGAGTCGATCAAAAGCACCTGGATGGGATTGTCCCGGAACGCCTCCTGATTTTGCTCCAGGACCCAGGTGTGCAGACTGGTGTTCAGGGCGACCCCGGCTGTTTTTCCGGCCAGATCGTCCATGGACGTGAACTCGGGCAGCCGGTCCTGATCAATGATGACCATGATCCGGTTCATGAACAGGATGGCGAAGTCCAGTTTTTTCAGCCGCCATTCATTCTTGGTCAGGTGGGTGGGGTAGACGTCGCAGCGCCCGGTTTCCAGGTGGTGCGGAGTGTATTCGTCCTTCAGCACGGTCCGGCCTTCGGCGTTGTGAAACTGCTCGTCCCATTCCAGTCGATGAAAAACCGGGCGCACGTCCGGCCCCAAGGCCGCGGCCACGGCTTCCACCACCCGGGGGACCGGCCCGGAGACGAGGCAGTTCTCCAGACAGGCCGGATCGGCAAAGGTGGCGTAGGCCGGGGTCACCGGGACGATGCAGGCCCGAAGTTCTCCGGACTCCCTGATTTCCTCCAGGCCTCGGGCCTGGGCCGGGGAGACGCAAAGGAGCGGGCAGAGCAGAAGGAAAAGCAGGGCAAAGCCAAGGTATTTCCAGGTGGGCTTGGGAGTGGCGAACACGAGTTGGGTGGACATGGCGGTCTCTCCTGGAGTTAGTCCTGCATCGAGCCGAGCAGGCTGATGAATTGGTTCAGATTCATGCCGAAATGGCGGTTCCATGTCGCGTTCAGGGCTGAATCGCGTCCCGCGCGTTGCTGGTCGAAAAAGTCCTGCAGGGCTTGGCGCAATTCCGGACTCTCCTTGCGGATCCCCCAGCCCACTTCTTCCATGGACCCCACGGGAAAGGCCATGATCAGGTCGGGAAACTGATTCCGGATGATCCAGAACGCGGCGTCCGCGTCGATCACCGTGAAGTCGGCTTTTCCCTGAGCCAAATTGTTCAGACCGTCGGCGGTTGGCTGGAGGCGGATGTCCACTGGTTCGTTCACGAAAATCGTTTGGTTCCGGTCCTGAAGCCAGGTATGGTAAGATGTGTCCTTTTCCACCACCGCGATCTTCCCCCCCAGCTCGGATGGGCCGCGGATGGTTTGTCCGCTCTCGGCGTTGACCAGCACCATCATCCGGTTGGTGAACATGGTCACGATGTCCATTTTTTGGAGCCGCCAGGCATTTCTGGTCAGGTTGTTGGGGTACAGGTCGCAACGCCCGGAATCCAGCAAGGCCGGCACGTATTCCGCGTCCCGGTCGGTGCGCCCCTGGTCGCTGAAAAACTGTTCGTCCCAATCAATGCGCAGGGCGCGCATGGTCACCGAGTCTCCAAGAAAGTCCGTGAAGGCACGAGCCGCGTCGAAAGCCGGGCCGGAAAAACGGCAGTCCTCCCGGCAGTCTTCGGGTTCGGCCTGGACCACGGATGGATGGATCGGCGCGAAACAGACCCGCAGTTCTCCGCTGTCCAGGATGTCCTGAAAAGACCGGGCCTGAGCCGGACCGGCCATGAAGACCGGCGCCAAAAACGTGATCAGGGCCATGACCATGGCCGCGGCGCGAAGCCAAAGGCGCGAGAAGCGCCGAAAATAAGATTGGATCATGATGTGGTATGTCTCCTTGTGTTTCTCAGCTTGTTGGGGATTTCGCTGTTTCCATTCCGTGAAGGCGCGGCCCGTTTATATTCGTCCACCAGTTTCCCGGCCAAAACCAACTGGTTGCCCCGGTCCGGGGCCTTGCCGTCGATCATGGCCGCCTGGACGGCCCGGAGGATTTCGGAATAGTGCGGCCCGGGGGGCAGGCCCATGGCTTTGAGGTCCTTGCCGGTCATCGCGACCTTCTGGGTTCTGAGTTGAGTCAGAAACAGAGAGATATTTCGGCGCATGGCCTCTTTCTGGCCACGGGCCATCAGAAACAGAACCGACTCCAGGGGCAGCGGGTTGAGGATGAAGAAGAGCTCGCTCATGGCCCCGTCGCGGCCTTGCCATTGGCTCAGAAGGTGAATGGTTTCATCCAGGGTGCGGCGCATGGCCCACAGGGATGACTCGTCTTTATCCGAAAAGCTCAGACGACGCATCAGGATTTGAAACTGGGCGTCGTCCAGGGCCGAGCCCAGGCCGAGGAAATAGAGTTTCCAGGATTGGGCCTTTGGTTCCAGGTAGAGCAGGCGGTACCAGTTCAGGACCCGTTCCACCTCGCCCAGGGTTGTTTCCAGCTGGTCGGTGAGCTTGAGCAGGGGGTGGAGGACCTGAAGCAGGGTGAAGCCGTCCATGCGCCGGAAGCAGGCCAGAACTTCGCGTTCCTCCATGATCAGCCGCAGCTCCTGGAATAGTCGCCGCCCGGAGAGCTTATGGAACAGATTCAGGTTCATGGCGTTCTTGATCAGCCGCTCGGTCTGGCGGTCCATCCGGAAATGAAAGCGTTGCTCGAAGCGGATGGCCCGAAGGATGCGGGTCGGGTCCTCCACGAAGCTCAGGGAGTGCAGCACGCGGATGCTCTTCTCCTTGATGTCCTTCTGGGCCGAGAAAAAGTCCACCAGATTCCCGAAATGGTCCGGCGCAAGGCGCACCGCCAGGGCGTTGATGGTGAAGTCCCGGCGGTAGAGGTCCATCTTGATGGAGGAGAGTTCCACCGTGGGCAGGGCCGTGGGGTACTGGTAATACTCCAGGCGGGCCGTGGCCACGTCCACCTTCTGGCCGTCCGGGAGAATGACCACGGCGGTCTGGAATTTCTTGTGCATCCGGATCCGTCCGTCCAGTTCGCGGCTGAAGAGCTGGGCAAAGCCGATCCCGTCGCCCTCCACCACCAGATCGATGTCCAGGTTTGGCCGGTTGAGCAGGATGTCCCGGATAAAGCCGCCCACGGCGTAGACGTTCACGCCCATGGCCTGGCCCAGGGCCCCGGCGTGCTCCAACAGGCTCAGGATGGGCTCCGGCAGTCGGGAGCGGAGCATGTTCTTGACGTTGCGCTCGGTTTTGCGCTCGGGCAGCAAAAATTCCGGAATCCGGGCGGACTCCTGGATGAAGATGGTGATCAGGTCCGTGCGGGTGATCACCGCGCTGACGTGGCCTTCTTCCATGACCGGCACCAACCGCTGCTTCTGACCCAGGATGATTTCCATCACCGCGTAGAGATCGTCCTCAGGCGTGAGTACGGCCACGTCCCGCTGCATGTACTCGTCCACGGTCAGCTCGCCCAGGCCGTGGCCCACGGCCCGGTCCGACAGCTGGTGCTCCAGGATTCCCAGGCACCCGCCGTTCTCATGGACCACGGGAATGGCCTTCAGGCCGTAGCGGGTCATGATTTCCGTGGCCTGGATCAGGGTCGTGCCCTCGGGCACGGTGACCGCGGGCTTGGACATGAAGTCCCGGACCAGGATCTGCGGGTTGATGTGCGAGTAGAGCAGGGCGAACAGCTCGTCCTTGATTTCGGACAGGGTGCGGTCCTTGATGGTCGCGGAGGCGGCGTAGACGTGCCCCCCCCCGCCGAAAAAGCCGCAGATCCGCCCCACGTCCACTTCGGGCCGCCGGCTACGGGCGATGAGGTGCACCCGGTCGTTCATCCGGGCCAGGGCGAAGAGCACCCGGATGTTCTCCATGTCCACCAGCTTGTGCACCAGCACGGCGAAATCCCCCACGTACTCGTCCACGCTGACCTCGGTGATCACCACCTCGATCCCGTTGATCTCGTGCACCGCGGCCGTGCCGAGCATGGCGTGCAGGAGATTGATCTGCTGGGCGCTCAGGTCCCGGGTGATCAGATCCGAGATGGTGTCCAGGTCCATGCCCTGGGCCAGGAGCCAGGAGGCCGCGTCGAAGTCGTGGGTGGTGGTGGAGGAAAAGGTGAAGGCCCCGGTGTCCTCGTAGATGCCCAGGCCCATGATCGTGGCTTCGTCCGGGCTCACGGAAAGCCCACGCTCCCGGATTTCCTTGATCAGGATGGCCGTGGTCGATCCCCAGGGCTGGACCACGCTTTTTTGGGCCGGCAGGTCCTCCTCGGAATCCGGATGGTGGTCGTAGACATGGATGGTCAGGCCGGGCTGGTCCAGCACGGAGCGGACATGCTCCACCCGGGAGCGTTGCCGGGTGTCCACCACCACCAGCAGCTCCACGGCCGAGGCGTCGATCTCCTTCATGGACTGGAAATTGAAGAGATAGGTCGCGCTTTGAATGAAAAAATTGCGCAGGTTCTTTTCCTGACTGCCGGGAAAAATCAGCGTCGCGCCCGGATACAGCTTGCCCGCGGCGACCATGGCCGCCAGGGCGTCGAAGTCGGCGTTGTTGTGGGCGGTGATCAGGGTTTTGGGTGATGTGGGCATTCGGGGATCAGGGTTCAGGGTTAGTGGGGTCAGGATTCGTGACGGCGGAAGAGGGGGGCTGGGTTTGGGAGGCCGGGGCTCGACTGCGAGGGTGGTGTTTCTGGTGTTGACTTTTCAGGCGCGATGTCTGGACATGGGTGTAGATTTCCGTAGCCAGGATGTCCGCGTGGCCCAGGAGGATCTGCACGGTGCGCAGGTCCGCCCCGCCTTCCAGCAGGTGCGTGGCAAATGAGTGGCGCAGGGTATGCGGGGAGATGGGTTGGCGAATCCCGGCCTTTTGGGCGTAGGCCTTGATCAGCTTCCAGACTCCCTGCCGGGTCAGTCCCTTGCCGGAACGGTTCAGAAACAGAACCTCTGCTTTCGGCGAAAAGGCCGGACGCCAGTTCTGGATGTAGATATCCAGGTATTTCCCGGCCGAGGCGTGCATGGGCACGACCCGTTCCTTACGGCCCTTGCCGAAGACCCGCAGCAATCCGGCCTGCAAATCCACGTCCCCGGGACGCAGGCCGATCAGCTCCGAGACCCGCAGCCCGGCGGCGTAGAGCAGTTCGAGCATGGTCCGGTCCCGGAACCCCAGTTTGTCGTTGCTGTTCGGTTGGGCCAGCAGGGCCGTGACCTCCTCCCGGCTGAGCACATCCGGAAGGTGGCGGGGCAACTTGGGGTTTTCCAGCTTTTCCAGCGGATTTTCGGCGATCAGCCGCTCCCGGACCAGAAACGCGAACAGGCCGCGCAACGTGGCCAGATGCCGGGCCAGGGACCGGTTTTGCAATCCTGCTTGGCGCAGATGCAACAAGTACAGCAGAGCGTGTTGGCTGGAAAAGCTCTCCAACTTCAGCTCCTCAGGGCCCAGGAACCGCTGCAAGGACTCCAGGTCCGTGGTGTAGGCGGCCACGCTGTTTTCCGCAAGCCCCTTTTCTACCAGGATGTATTCCAGAAATCGATCCATCCAGGGATGCAGGGTGGGGGAAGAGGGGGGAGGCGATGGGAGAGAAGGCATGGGGTAACCGGATGAACCACGAGGCGGCGAGTCAAGCGTTGTTGGATCGCAATTTTTTTAGACCGTTACATGAGATTCGGAGTTTTTTTCTTGTGGAGGGCATGTTCTTGCTTTATCGTCCCACAAGGCAGCGACGATCATTATCGACGACGAAGGGGGAACGGATATGCAGTCATTGCGGGAATTGTACCGGTATGGGATGGGGCCGTCCAGCAGTCATACCATGGGGCCGCGCCGGGCCGCGGAAGTGTTTCGGGCTCGTCATCCGCAAGCCGCCAGGGTGCGGGTCACGCTGTACGGCAGTTTAAGCCTGACCGGACGCGGTCACCTGACGGACCAGGCGGTCGTCCAGGGGGTGATGCCTCTGCCTTGCGACGTGGTCTGGAGCGAGGAGACGCTGGCTGAGCATCCCAACGGTATGCTATTCGAGGCTTTGGCCGCGGACGGCGGCTCCCTGGCATCCTGGACCGTCTTCAGCATCGGCGGCGGAGAGCTGCGGGAGGCCGGGCGAAGCGGGGCCGAAACCCCGAAGCTCTATGCCCAGACAACCATGAAGGAAATCCTGGATTGGGCCGAGTCCCGGGGCAAGCCTCTTTGGGCCCTGGCCGAGGCGGTGGAAGGGTCGGACCTGTGGGACCATCTGGGCTTTGTCTGGCTGAAGATGCAGGAGGCCATCGCCGCGGGGTTGGATGAGGAAGGATCGCTTCCCGGAGGGTTGAACCTGCAACGCAAGGCCCGGGGGTTTTTGACCCGGGTCAAACAACTGCGTCGCTCCGCCGGACGGACCGGACTTCTCTCGGCCCATGCCCTGGCCGTGTCGGAGCACAACGCCGCCGGGGGCTTCGTGGTCACCGCGCCGACGTGCGGTTCCTGCGGCGTCCTGCCCGCGGTGCTTTCGTATCTGCAACGGGATTTGGGCCTGGAGGATGAGTATCTGCTGCGGGCCCTGGCCACGGCCGGGCTGGTGGGCAACGTGGTCAAGCACAACGCCTCCATTTCCGGGGCCGAGGTGGGGTGTCAGGGAGAAGTGGGCGTGGCCTGCGCCATGGCAGCGGCCGCGGCGGCGCAGCTCTTGGGAGGGTCGCCGCATCAAATCGAGTACGCGGCGGAAATCGGCTTGGAGCATCACCTGGGGCTGACCTGCGATCCGATCCTGGGGCTGGTCCAGGTGCCCTGCATCGAGCGCAACGCCTTCGCGGCCATTCGTGCCCTGGCCGCCGCGGAATACGCCCTGCTTTCGGACGGACGCCATTTGATCAGCTTCGATCAGGTGGTGGAAGCCATGCAGCAAACCGGCCACGACCTGCCCAGCCTGTACCGGGAAACGGCACAAGGCGGGCTGGCCAAGGTCTACCTGGGCGCGCGGGACCGGAAGCAAACTTGATAGTGCGTGCTACCCGTTCACCCCGCCGGTGACGCGCACGACCTCGTCCATGGTGGTCGTCCCGGCCAGCACCTTGACGATCCCGCTTTGAAACAAGCCGGCCACGCCCTTGGAGCGGACCAGGCGGCGTAGGGCCGTAAGGTTCGTGTCTTGGCGCACGGCGTCTTGGAGTTCCTCGTCAAAGGGCAGGACTTCATGTATCCCGGTGCGCCCGAGGTAGCCGGTATTGCGGCAGAACTCGCAGCCCGGCCCGGTCCAGATCGTCTCCGGCGCGTCCATCCCTCCGGCTCGCCACAGCGCGGCCTGGTCCTCCGTAACGCGGACCTGCACCTTGCAATGCGGGCAGAGGGTGCGCACCAAGCGCTGGGCCACGATTCCGGCCAGGGCCGCGTTGATCAGGAAGGCGTCCAGTCCCAGGTCCAGCAGGCGGGTGATGGAGGAGGCCGCATCGTTGGTGTGCAGGGTGGAGAGGACCAGGTGGCCGGTCAGGGCGGCCTGGATCGCCTCATGGGCCGTGTTCAGGTCGCGCATTTCCCCGATCATCACGATGTCCGGATCCTGACGCAGGATGTGCCGGAGCACCTGGCCGAAATCCACGCCGATCTTGGGCTGAACCCCGATCTGATTGAACTCGTCCACCACCATCTCGATGGGGTCCTCCAGGGTGAGTACGTTCACGCCCGGATGGGCCAGGGTCTTCATGGCCGAATACAGGGTGGTGGATTTGCCGCTGCCCGTGGGGCCGGTGACCAACACCAGACTGTTGGAGCGGGCCAGGAAGGAGCGGAACAGGACAAGCTGGTCCGGCTCCATGCCCAGTTCGTCCAGCTTCTTCAGCGTGGTGTCGCTGGAGAGCAGCCGCAGGACCATCTTCTCCCCGAAGGCCACGGGAATTGTGGAAATCCGGACATCGGTCCGGATTTCGTCCAAAACGAGCTGGACGCGTCCGTCCTGGGGCCGCCGCTTTTCGGAGATGTCCAGGCGGCTCAGGCCCTTGAGCCGACTGATCATGGCCTGATGCACGGTCAGGGGGAGGCGGTAGAGAGGGTGGAGCACCCCGTCGATGCGAAACCGAACCAGGGATGCATCGCGCTTGGGCTCCAGGTGGATGTCGCTGGCCCGCTCCCGCAGGGCCGTGTGCAGGAGATAGTCCACGGCCTTGCTGACATGCTTCTGCGAGCCGGAATCCGACCGCTCCCCGACCCGGACCCGCTGTTCCTGGTTGGCCAGGGACTCCGAAGCGCTGAGGAACTCCTGTTCCGCGGCCTTCACGGCCTGGCGGAACTGGTAGAAGTCGTCGATCAGCCGGGTGATCTCGGCCCTGGTGCCCAGGAAAAGGCGCAATGGCAGGGTCGTGACCCGGCACATGTCCTCCCAGAGTTCCGGGTGAAACGGATTGTGGGCCAGGATTTCCAGATGGCCGTCCACGATGCGCAGCGGAACCAGAAGATTGGTCCGGGCAAAGCCCTCGGAAATGGTCCGGGTGCTGACCTCCAGATCCAGTTCCAGCACGTCCAGCCGCTTGAACTCCAGACCGAATCGCTTGGCCACGGCCCGGAGCACGCTTTCTTCGGTCAGCCTCTCCCGAGGCGCCTTGGCCCGGGTCAGCTTCAGCCCCAAAATCAGGTCCAGCCCGGACAGCGGATCATCAAGAGCGATATCCCGCTGCCGGGCCTGACCCAGAACGATCCGCCGCCGTTCGGGGTCCAGTTCGCCGGCCTGTTCCAGAATGGGGAGCAGGTCGTTCAGGCAGTAGTCCAGGCGGGTGTGGGGATGGAAAGCGCAGTGGTCAATGGCGGTCATGGATGGTCCTGGGCAAAGAGTAATGAAGTGAACCGGGACGGGGAGTCTTCCGTGGCTCTGCCTTGGATGTGTCGGGCCAAGGAAACACATCGGGTAGAGCAAGGCAAGGGGCAGGGCGGAAGCAGGATGGGGATTTTTCAGCGCTGTGTGATGGTGAGCCACGGTTTGACAGGTCAAAGTGAACCTGACAATGATCCGTAAAATGATCTTTTTGCTGGTTTCAGAGGTCCAGCCCGCTTTCGTCGTCTTGCAATCAGTCCCTTCTCACCTCAAACTTCAAGGAGACCCTGTCATGCGAACGAAATTACTTGCCTGTTCTTTCCTCATCCTTGCCGTTGCATGCATGCCCTGCTTCGCTTTGGCCGCGGAACAGTTCGGGGTGGACGTATATCCTGGCGCCAAGGAACATCCCGGCGCCACCCAATTCTTGAAAGAAGGACTCGGCGTGCAAGGCACGGCTTTTCACACCAGCGATTCCGTGGCCGCGGTGGTGGAGTTTTACAGGGCGCAGAACGGCCTCCGGGAGGTGATTGTCAGCGATGAGTCCGCCATGTTCAGGAAGGGCGATGAGGTGGACGTCACGGTCCAAAGCCCGTGGATGGACATGCAGTCGGGAGCATTGATGCAGGATTGCCTCATCTCCTTCGTCAACAGGAAATAGTCCAGGCTCTTGTCGGCACGAGATTCAGGGAAAACTTGGGCTATGGGACGGAATCCCGTTGGGATGCCCGGAGGAGAAAACGGACCGAAGTGCATCGAGCCTATCACTCCAGGGAAACTTCGCCGAAACTCATGATAATGCCGAGGGCAAGATGCCATCCTTCCCAGGATTTTTCGTGCTTATCCGTGCTTATCCGTGCTTTTCCGTGTTTTCCGTGGGCAACTCTCAAGGCCTCCTGCTGGTCAAAGCATGAAGTTTCGCCGTAGTGTTAATCTTTTATATAAGAAACACCCTTCAGAAGGAACGAACATGAACAATGGAGCAAAGGAATCAACAGACGCAAAAGAAGCTGTGAATTTTCACAGCGAGGATGCCCCGGAAGACCGTTCTGTCTCTGATCAGGAGGATAACGCAGCGCAAATTTTTGCCGCAACCGGCCTGAAATTCGAACCTGAAACAGCCGCCTTGCTTTGGTCCAGAATTCTCCAGCACAAGTGGGTTCTTTCTGAAAGATTGGGACGCGACGTTGGGCTCAAGTTGGCATGTATCGACTTCATTGAAAACATTGATCCCATTACCAAGGACGCCAGGGAGAGCAAACGTATCCAGTGTCTTCGGGAACTCGGCGCGCAGGTTGTCGATCGGGCCGTCTGGGAGACCATTTCCGACTCCCAACCCCCGAAACAGGTGGTGAATAACAGGATTATCCGCACTCTCCAAAAAGCAGATCTCGCCCGCAAGCATGGTGTTACGCCGCCGAGGGCCATTATCTTTTTCGGCCCCCCGGGCACGGGAAAAACCCATTTCGTCAAGGCCATCGCCGGCATCCTTCAATGGTGGTACATCGAAATCAGCCCGAGCGTTTTGATGGAGGACGGTCAAGACCGGTTGGGGGCCAACCTGAAGAAAATCATGGAAAAGGTATATGACTTGGATGAGACGGTGGTCTTCATTGATGAGTTCGAGGAAATTGCGGGCAGCCGCGATCATGCTTCCCGGGTTGACAAGTCCATCACCAATGAATTCCTAAAGCAGGTACCTTTGTTGAAAGCCAGGAATCGAAAAAATCTTCTCATTTGCGCAACCAATTATATCCGGCAACTGGACGCGGCGCTGCTCAGACCCGGCCGCTTCGACTGCATCATTCCAGTGGGCAGCCTGGACGAGCAGGGACGTAAAACCATATTCGAGCACTATATCGCGCGCACAAATTGCGGAACTGTCGACCTGGACAGATTGGTTTCCCTCACCCCGCTCTTCACTCCGGCGGACATCGAGTATCTTTTTCAGAAGGTACGGCAGCACGCCTTTGAACAGGAGTATAACCTGCAACATGATTATCTGGTCACCACTGAGACATTCTTGGAAATTCTCCCTTCGCTTCGACCGACCCTTACCGAGGAAATAATCACCGAGTTTCAGGAGGACTGTGCGGAATACACCAGGGTGTGAGACTGTGCCGGCTTAGGTTAAGTTATTCTGATTGAGGTTAAATGTTTCAATTTGCTGCTGTGCCAAGAGGGAGTGTTTCATCTTTTAGGCCGCCCCTTCAGGGCTGAATGTTTGGTGGTGGGCATTTTTCCAGGGCGTTGCCCTGGCCTGTAGTATTTCGCCCTTTCAGGGCTTGCCTGAAGCCCCAAAGGGGCGACATGCCAGAGCCCAGGGCAACGCCCTGGGTTGGTCATGGTGAAACAAGGAAGAGCCCAGAAAGGGCGGCCTAAAGGCATCATGGGAAAAATTCAACTTTCAGCCTAAACCAGTATAGTAGATTTCCTGGATGGCGCCATCTTCAACTGCTGTCCGAAATATGGGGGCCTCTATACAGGAGAAGAACACATCAATGACCATGCACATTGTCGCGCCGATCATCACCGTCTTCCTGCTCCTGAGCACGATTGGAACTCTTGAGGCTTTTGATCAAGCCGACCTGGATCAATTGCGGGGGAGCAACCAGTGTCCGAAGTGCGACTTGAGCGGAGCGAACCTGAGCGGAGCAAGACTGAACAGGGCCGACCTCACCGAAGCGAATCTGCGCAACGCCGACCTGAGTTGGGCCAACCTCAACGGCGTCGGGCTGGTGGGCGCCGACCTGAGCAATGCCGACCTGAGCAATGCCAACTTGAGCTGGTCCGACCTGAGAGGAGCGAACCTGACTGAAGCAACCCTGACCCGAGCCAACCTGACAGGGGCCAAGCTCAGCGGGGTCACTTGGATCGACGGACGCGAATGCGCCGAAGGCTCCATAGGGGTATGCGGTTGATCACGTTTTGTCCGCAAGGCAGGTCCACGCCGTCTCGTCCGCCCTGTTCCCTCGTTTGAAAAAGCAACTCCCAGTAACCAGGTCCACTTCAACTCCTATTTCTATTCAAGCTCCGGAGGTGAATCCATGAAACGGAAGACAAACGTACTGTCCCTGTTGCTCACGGCCCTGCTCGTAGCCTTTTACGCCCACTGCGGCCACGATCAGTCCGTCGCGGATGCCGGTGAACCTCGAATTCATCGTACGGTGATCATGTCCGGCTTGAACAATCCGTGGGATTTGGCCTTTGCGTCGGACGGGGTCATGCTGTTCACGGAAAAATGCCGCGGGTTGTCCGTGCGCACTCCGGATGGGACGGTTCGACATTTGTTCGGAACACGCGGCGCGGTCCTGGAGGCGGACGACCTTTTCTGCCAGGGGCAAAGCGGTATGTTGGGCGTGGCCCTGGATCCGGAGTTCGCCGCGAACCGCCGCGTTTACGTGTACATGGCCTCGGACGCCGCCGAGAGTAAGACCAACCGCGTCGTGCGTCTCATCGTCGACGAAGCCTACGCCGTTGTCGCGGACCGCGTGGATATTATCACCGATATTTCCTACAAACAGTCCTTCAACCGCTGGGGCCGGGCAGGTGCGCACAGCGGGGGCCGGATCCGGTTCAGCCCGTTTGACGGCTATCTGTACGTCGCCACCGGCGATAACCACGACGGCCCGCTGCCCCAGGATCTTTCCCGCCTGGGCGGCAAGGTGCTGCGCGTCGACAGCGACGGCAACGCCGCGCCGGGGAACAATACCCCGGCCCAAAATACTCCGGCCAACAATACTTCGGTCGGAAGCGATCCGCGCATCTTCACCTATGGGCACCGCAACGTGCAGGGCCTCGCGTTTCGTCCCGACACGGGCCAGCCCTTTACCTGCGAACACGGTCCCGGACATGACGACGAAGTGACGCCCCTTGCTCCGGGCGGCAACGGCGGCTGGGACCCCGCGCCCATGCCTGGGGTGTCCTGCATGAGCGACTACTGCGGATACACCTCCAACAACCCAGAGGGCAGGCCCACGCCCATGACGGATCTGGCCCGGTTTCCCGACGCCCTCGAACCGTCCTGGAACAATCGCGGCGCTTCCGAGGGAATGGGACCGTGCGTGTTTCTGGAAGGGCCTCGCTGGGAGGCTTGGGAAGGGCGGCTGGCCGTGGGGTTTCTGCGCGGGGCGCGCATCGAGCTGTTGCGGTTGGACGAGGAAGGCATGACCATGGAGGCGAGCGTCGTCCCCGGCCTGCCGTCGCAGCGCATGCGCGCTCTGGTCCTGGGCCCGGACAACGCGCTTTACGTTGCCATTGACGGTGGCGAAATCTGGCGGGTGGAAGCCGCCGGGCCGTAGCAATTCGTTGGAAAATCGAGCCCCCCGCTCCCGTTGGTCGCTCAAAGCGCCAGGTACGCCAAGGAATAAGCGGCGAGCCTTGAGGGAAGCGGATAATTCAATTCTTCAGAAGGCAATAAATTCTGAACTATTTCGAAGCAATGCCTTGTGTGCAAAGACCTGAAAGGTAGATCATGCCAAAGACGAACTCCGATCAATGGACGGGGGTCTCCGGTTTGCTGAATACTCAGCCTGAAGAGAAGAACGCCGATGGGCTGGAAGGCCGGGGCGAGCCGGGTGGGACGAATGGTGTCGGCGGGGAGAACAAATCCGAGGATGTGCTGGAAGGAATCGTGGCTATTCTGGACAGCTTGGACGAATGGCAAAAAAGCTGGGATGGGGAAGCGTCCTGAAAGCTCCTTCCGAAGCTCTCTTCTGAGGCTCCCCCTTGATTTTTGTTCGGGTGCGGCCTCAGTCCTGGTCGTTCTCGGTCATGGGAAAGTCCACCTTGATCTTGTAGGTCTTTTCCGCGGGCAGGTTCAGGATTTCGATGCCGGTCCTGGCCGTGATCTCGGCCAGGGTTTCGCGGACTTTGTCCACGCTGGGGGCGATGAGGGTGAACCAGACATTGTACATGTGCTGGCGCAGGTAGTTGTGGGTCACGCCGGGGTGGCGATTCACCTCGGAAGTGAACTGGTCCAGCTTGCTTTCCGGAACCTGGGCCGCGCAGAGGGTGCTGGTCCAGCCCAGCTTGCGGGACTGAAAATTGGCTCCGATGCGGCGGATGATGCCTTTGCCTTTGAGGGCCCGCACCCGGGCCAGAGCCTCGGCCTCGGTCAGGCCGAGTTGTTCGCCGATCCGGGCGTAGGGCCGCGGGTCCAGGGGGAAGTCGGTCTGGATCAGGTCCAGAATTTTTTTGTCGATGGCGTCCATGGCTGCTTCGCTTCGGGGTGTTATGGTGCTGGTTATTTCGGTTCGGCCTTCTTTGGCTGATACGTACACAACGGTTCCTCGGCCAGATAATGGCCGCTCATGGTCTGGGCCCGGGCCCGGCATCCGGCGCAGACCTTGTGAAATTCGCAGACTCCGCACTTGCCGTGGTAGGTTTTCTGGTCGCGAAACTCCAGGAACTGTTTCGATTTTCTCCAGATTTCCGGAAACGGCGTGGTCCGGACCTGACCGCAGTCCAACTCCAGATAGCCGCAGGGCTGAACTTGGCCGGTATGGGAGATGAAGCAGAACCCCGTGCCGCCCAGACAGCCCCGGCTGACCGCGTCCAGGCCGAAGTTGTCCATGGTCACCGGAATGCCCTCTTCCTTGGCTCGCTGGCGCAGGATGCGGTGGTAGTGGGGCGCGCAGGTGGCCTTGAGTTGCATCTTGGTGGTCTTGCGGAAATCGTAGAACCAGTTGAGCACCTCTTCATATTCCTCGCCGGAAATCACCTCCCGGCCCAGGTTCGCGCCCCGTCCCGTGGGCACCAGCAGAAAAATGTGCCACGCCGCCGCGCCCAGCTTTTCGGCCAGATGGAAGATCTCCTTGAACTGGCCCAGATTGTTCCGGGTTACGGTGGTGTTGATCTGAAAGGGCAGACCCACGTCCTTGAAGTGCTCGATGGCCCGCAAGGCCCCGTCAAACGCTCCCTGCACCCCCCGGAAAACGTCGTGACTGGCGGCGTCCGGCCCGTCCAGGGAAATGCTGGCCCGCTGGATTCCGGCCTCTTTCATCTTCCGGGCCACGTCCGCGGTGACCAGGGTGCCGTTGGGGGCCATCACGCAGCGCAGGCCCTTGGCGTCGGCATAGCGGACCAGCTCGAAGATGTCCGGCCGGAGCAGGGGCTCGCCGCCGGTGAAAATAATGATCGGGTCCCCGACCTCCGGGAAGGTGTCGATCAACGCCTTGGCATCCTCGGTGGAAAACTCGCCCGGATACGGCTCCATATGCGCCTCGGCCCGGCAGTGCTTGCAGGCCAGATTGCAGGACCGGGTTACCTCCCAGGCGATCAGCCGACAGGGCGGCGAGCCGTCGGGCAGGGTTTTGGGCATGCCCGAGAGGCCTTTTGGATGGCCGATGGGATGGCCTTGCGGATGCTCGGAAGGATGCTTGGAAGAGCGGGTGCCATGAGGGATGCTTTGATTTGTATTCATGGAGTGGGAGTGCTGCATAGTGTTCAGAATATGGGGGATGAATTACAAAGAGTGGAGCACATTCAGGAAATTCGTGTCATATAGTATTCCGGGTTTATATGTTGATGGGCAATACACGTTATCAATATGTCCGTACTGTCAACAACATATAAAACGAGATAAGGGAAGCGCTTGATATTGCATCTTCTTGTATTTTGTCCGATCTTTCGCCACATTTCAGGATTAGCGGCAATACTATCTACGGCATCAAGAAAAGATGCGTAAAATTGGCCATCAAGTCCAGAAAACTCGCCGTTGTAATAGGTGACAGCATCTTGAAGCTCTTGATCTGCTGGTGGGATGAGGATAACACTCATAGTTCCATTCTTGCACGGATTTGTTCCAAGGATATGCCTTTAAGCACTCCCTGCTTGTAGGCCAGATATCTCCTTTCTGACTCTTCAATCCACTTTTGTTCAATACTCTTGTCTGAAGGATTGAGACTGTCCAGAAGGGTCTCTACAAGATGAATTCTTTCTATAGGCTTCAGGCATAATGCTTTTGTCGTGACTTCTTCGATCATCATAAGCAACTCCTAGAAAAATACACCGCTTTTGAGCGAGACCCTTAGCCTAGAGATTGTTATCATTTTTGCCAGCCCAACACATTCTCGGCGAAATACGTCAAGATCAGGTCTGCTCCAGCCCGCTTGATGGATGTCAGGGTTTCCAGGACCACGGTTTGTTCGTCGATCCAGCCGTTTGCGGCGGCGGCCTTGATCATGGCGTATTCGCCGCTGACCTGGTAGGCGGCCAGGGGCACGTCCGTGGTTTCGCGCAGGTCGCGGAGGATGTCCAGGTAGGGCAGGGCCGGCTTGACCATCAGCAGGTCCGCGCCCTCGTCCAAGTCGGCCAGGGCTTCCCGGAAGGCCTCCCGGCGGTTGGCCGGGTCCATCTGGTAGGTTTTGCGGTCCCCGAATTGGGGCGGGCTTTCCGCGGCCTCCCGAAATGGGCCGTAGAAGCCCGAGGCGTACTTCACGGCGTAGCTCATGATCGGCAGGTGGGGGAAGCCTTCGTGGTCCAGGGCCTCGCGGATGGCCAAAACCCGGCCGTCCATCATGTCCGAGGGCGCGACCATGTCCGCCCCGGCCCGGGCATGGGACAGGGCGACCTTGGCCAGCAGCTCCAGGGTCGGGTCGTTGAGCACCTCATCGCCGGAAACCAGACCGCAGTGGCCGTGGGAAGTGTACTCGCACAAGCAGACGTCCGTGATCACGCACAGGTCCGGGTAGGAGCGCTTCAGGGCAGCTACGGCCCGCTGCACGATTCCGTTTTCCGCCCAACCCTGGGAGCCGGTGGGATCCTTGGTCTTGGGGATGCCGAACAGGATGCAGGCCGCAAGCCCCAGGTCAACGGCCCGGCCCACCCGCTCCACCAGCTTGCCCAGGCCGAGCTGGCTCTGGCCGGGCATGGCCCCGATGGGCTTGACGAAATTGGGGTCGTCCGTATCCACGACAAAGTAGGGCTGGATCAGGTCGTCGCGGGAAAGGGTCGTTTCCCGCACCAAGCCGCGCAACGTGGCCGTCCGCCGCAAGCGGCGTCCTCTGTGGAAGGTCATAATATCCCGTCTTCTTTTGGAATCAAGAGAGGTGCAATGCGTCTCGTCAAAGCCTTGCGTCACGCAATGGCCGGCCCGGCAATTTCCTCGTCCGTCAGATAGCAGGCCGGATCCGGGGCCCAGATGTCGCCGTGGTAGGCTTCGGAGCGGGCGCGGAAGTTGCCGCCGCAGACGCTCAGGAAGCGGCAGGTCTCGCACCGTCCGGTGACGTGGGCCTTCTTGTCCTTCAGCTTGGCCAGCAGCTCGATGTTCGGGTCCATCCAGATTTCGGAGAATGGTCGCTCCAGGACGTTGCCGAAGGTGTGGTTGCGCCAGAACTGGTCGGCATGGACCTGGCCGTCCCAGGAGATGCAGCCGATGCCCCGACCGGAATTGTTGCCCTCGTTAAAGGAGAGCAGTTCCCGGACCTCTTCGGCCCGCTTGGGGTCTTCCTGGAGCAGGCGCAGATAAATCAGCGGCCCGTCGGCGTGGTTGTCCACGGTCAGGACTTCCTTGGGCATCCCGGCGTCGAACAGGGCCTTGGTCCGGTCGATGATCTGGTGGACCACTTCCCGGGTCTGGCCGTGATCCAGGTCCTCGTTCATCAGGTCCGAGCCCCGGCCGGAGTAGACCAGATGATAAAAACAGATCCGCGGGACTTCCAAGTCCCGGATCAGGTCGAAGAGAACCGGCACTTCCTGGACGTTACGCTTATTGATGGTGAACCGCAGGCCGACCTTCAGCCCCTCGGCCTGACAGTTGGCGATGCCTTCCAGGGCTTTTTTGTAGGATCCGGTTACGCCGCGGAAGCGGTCGTGAACTTCCTCGCCGCCGTCCAGGGAGATGCCCACGTAGGACAGGCCGACGTCCTTGAGTTCCTTGGCTTTCTGCTTGGTAATCAGGGTGCCGTTGGTGGAGATCACGGCGCGCATGTCCTTGGACACGGCGTAGTGGGCCAGTTCCACCAGATCCTTGCGAACAAGGGGTTCGCCGCCGGAAAAGAGCATCACCGGAGAGCCGAAGGCGGCCAGGTCGTCGATCATGGTCTTGGCCTGAGCCGTGGAGATCTCATCCGTGCCGTCCGGATCCACGGCCTGGGCGTAACAGTGGACGCACTTCAGGTTGCAGCGCCGGGTCATGTTCCAGACCACCACGGGCTTTTTGTCCTGGGAGAATTGGAGTAGGTGTGAGGGCAGTTTGCCGGAATGCCGACCGTAGCGCAGTGCGTCGGATGGCTCAATGGTTCCGCAATAGAGTTTTGATATACCGATCATGGTTTCCTCTTCAAAGATTGATGGCAATGAAAATGAAAAAAGAAAATATAGGTCATTTTGCTCCGGAAGGCAAAAACAGCCCATGCGCGGAGTGGATTGGGGATAAGGCCAAACAATCGCCTTGACAAGGCCCGAGTGAGTTGAGATTTTCCCAGTCCTCCCCGGATTGTCCTCGTCTCCACGGCTTTCCTCCTGCCCTTGTCCGTGTGTGTCGAAAAAAACTCATTGAAAACAACCATTGAGGTGCCTCATGGTCTACTACATTCATCCGCTTTGGCAGTTCGCGGCGACCATTCTCGCCGTGTATGTTTTTTACCTGGGATGGCCGCGGCTCATGGCCGCTTTTTCCGGCAAAAAGGCGTCCTTTCTTTGGAAACGCCATGTATCCCTCGGCCTGATTACGCTGACGGCTCTCCTGGCAGGCCTGATCGGCGGCGCCGCGGTCACGGCGCATTATTGGGGAGGAACCGGCTATACCCAGCATCATTATTTGGTCGGTCTGGCCATGGGGCCGCTGATGGTCTTCGGGCTCGTCAGCGGTCTGCTGCTGGACAGGCGCAAGGGAAAGTATAAGAGGCTGCCCATACTGCACGGGATGAACAACGCCGCGGTACTTTTTCTGGCCCTGGTTCAGATATGGACCGGGCTCAACGTGGTGCGGTTTTTCATCCTCGATTAGTTTTCCTCTGTCACGAATCTTGATCTTTTCACTCTCTTATGAAGTATCTTCCCTCCCAAATCATCGCCCTGCTGCAAAAAAACAAAACCAAGCAGGACTTACGGATTCTGGTGAAGTTTATCGTGGTCCTGCTGACATTGGTCACGGTTTACAGCATTTTGTTCCACGTGATCATGGTCCATCACGAGGGCCGTTCCTATTCCTGGGTGGCGGGCGTCTACTGGACGTTGGTCACCATGAGCACTCTGGGGTTTGGGGACATCATCTTCCATACGGATTTGGGGTTGATATTTTCTCTTGTGGTTTTGCTTTCCGGCGTGGTTTTTCTTTTGGTCATGCTGCCCTTCACCTTCATTCAGTTTTTTTACGCCCCCTGGCTTGAAGCCCAGTCCAAGTCGCGGACCATTCGCTCTCTTCCCGAGAATACGGCGGATCACGTGATCATCGTCGGCATCGATCCGATTTGCCTGAGCCTGGTGGGCAAGCTGAAGCAGTACGGCCGAAACAGTTATCTGGTGGTCGGCGAGCAGCAAGCCGCCCAGGGGTTGCATGAACAGGGCTTCAAGGTCGTGCTCGGCGAGTTGGATGATATTGAAACGTACCGCAGGATTCAGGCGGACAAGGCGGCCTTGATCGTGGTGAATCACACTGAGGACAAGATCAACACCAACATCGTCTATACCCTGCGTGAACTGTGCGAAAAAACGCCCATAGTTTCCAACGCCTCGGACGACGACTCCGTGGATATCCTGGAACTGGCCGGCAGCAGCCATGTCTACCAGTTCACCAAGATGCTCGGGCAGTCCCTGGCCCGGCGGGTCCTTGGCGTGAGCATGCGGGCGAACATCATCGGTCGGTTCGACGAGCTGCTCATCGCCGAAGTCCCGGCCATGCGCAGTTCGTTAGAGGGGAAAACCATTCTGGAAAGCCGGTTGCGGGAACTGACCGGGATCACCGTGGCCGGGGTTTGGGAGCGGGGCAAATACAAGGTGCCCTTGCCGGACACCATGATTTCCGCATCCACCGTCCTTGTCCTGGCCGGGTCGGATCAGCAGTTGGCGATGTATGATGAAAAATTCGGCGGCTACGCGACCAGCGAGGCCCCGGTACTGATTTTGGGCGGCGGACGGGTCGGCAGGGCAGCGGCGGATACGCTCAAAGCTCGCGGCGTGGTCTACAAGATCGTGGAAAAGAATGTTCGCGCCATCAAGGGCGCGGAAGACGAGTACGTCCACGGCAGTGCCGCGGATCTGGACACCCTGCGCAAGGCGGGCATCGACGCCGCGCCCTCGGTGATCGTGACCACCCACGACGACGACATGAACATCTATCTGACCATTTATTGTCGTCGCCTTCGGCCGGACATCCAGATCATCACCCGGGCCACGCTGGACCGGAACATCTCCAAACTGCACCGAGCCGGGGCCGACCTGGTGATGTCCTACGCCTCCCTGGGCGTGACCAGCATTACGAACTACCTGTTGCAGGACAACACTTTGATGGTGTCCGAAGGGTTGAACATCTTCAAGATGCCCGCTCCTAAAAAATTGGTCGGAAAAACACTGGAGCAAAGCAATATTCGCCAGAAGACCGGCTGCAACGTGATCGCCATCGACAGCAAGGGCCGCCTGAACATCAACCCCTCGCCAGGCAGCGCCATCGACCCGGACGCGGAACTGATCATGATCGGCAACGCCGAGGCGGAGCAGTGTTTCATGGGGTCGTTCACCAACGGGGACTGAGTGAGTAGAAGCCGCAAGAGGGGGCGACGGCCCCGGTTTTTTAACCCGAACCTTGACCTGACATAAGGAGCATTCAAATGCGCCAATCTTCACCCGGAGTCGCCAAAGAGGGCCTGCCGTATATCGGATTGGGGGCCTTCGTGACGTTGATCCTGGCCGTTCTCGGCTGGGGAGGCGTGGCCGTGATCGCCCTTGTCCTGACGATCCTGACCTTGAACTTTTTTCGCGATCCGGAGCGGGTCACGCCCCAGGAACCGGGCCTCGCCGTGGCCCCGGCGGACGGTAAAATCGTTTTCATCGGCCCCGCGGTCGATCCGGCCACGGGCCAGGTGCGGACAAAGGTCTCCATCTTCATGAACGTGTTCAACGTGCACGTGAACAGGACCCCGGTGACTGGACGGGTGGGCGGAATCACCTACTTTCCCGGAAAATTCCTGAACGCGGCCCTGGATAAGGCATCCGAGGACAACGAGCGCAATCAGTTTCGGATCGTAGACGAGCACGGCCACGGCTGGACCGTGGTCCAGATCGCGGGCTTGGTGGCTCGGCGGATCGTTTGCTGGGCCGAGGAGGGGGATGAAGTGGCTCGCGGCCAACGGATCGGGTTGATCAAATTCGGCTCCAGGGTTGACCTTTACTTGCCGGATGCATATGAAGTTCGTGTGACGAAAGGGCAACATACATGTGCCGGCCTGACCGTCATGGCTGCTCTGAAAGACCAACATTCCTGAAAACGAGTCCTTGTGAACCGCCCGAATCAACCCATCTGCAAGGGAGTCTACCTCCTCCCCAATCTTTTCACCACGGCCAGCCTGTTCTCCGGCTTTCTGGGGATCATCTGGGCCATCGAAGGGCAGTTTCTGTATTGCGCCCTGGCCATACTGGTCAGTTGCGTCCTGGACGGCATGGACGGCATGGTCGCCCGCCTGACCCGCTCCACCAGCGATTTCGGCGTTCAGCTTGACTCCCTGGCCGATCTGGTCGCCTTCGGCGTGGCCCCGGCGATCATGGTCTACATGTGGCAGTTGCAGGAGTATGGCCGTTTGGGTTTGTTGGCCTCCTTCCTGATCGTGGCCTGCGGCGCGTTGCGGCTGGCCAGATTCAACGTCCAGTCCGGCAAGATTTCCCAGAAATACTTCATCGGCCTGCCCATCCCCGCCGCGGCCTGCGTCCTGGCGACCCTGGTTCTGTTCAGCACCCAGTCTCCCGCCTTTCTCGAAGACAAGTACGGCACGATCACCCTGGTCTTGGTGTATGTGCTCTCTTTTTTGATGGTCAGTCGGGTGCGCTATCCGTCCTTGAAGGAGTTCGACGGCATGCGCAGCCATCCGTTCCGGACCACCGTGGCGGCCATGCTGATCTTCGTGGTCATCGCCTCCGAGCCCAAGATTTTGGGATTCCTGTTTTTCTTGACATACCTGCTTTCCGGGCTGGTCCTGTCCTTCCTGATTCTACCCTTTCGCAAAGTTCGTCTGCTACGGGAGTCCCCTCATGAACTCCCGTAACCAACCCCCCACCCCCTCATAGTTTTTCTTGATTTCTTTCCTTGCTTCGTGAACAGTTCGCGGTGACGCGATGTTGTTCCGAAAATGAGCGCGATTTTGTGGCTTCAGATATGTAAACCGCTCGCTTCGCTCAAGGCACGGAGGACGCCAAGAAGTTTTTTCGGCTTCCGCTGGAAAGATGCGTAAGCCGAAAGCTTCACGCCTGCCGACGATGAGGAAAGATTGAATGGACGTCAATGCTATTGGGAAAGACATTGTCCACTGTGCGATCAAGGTTATTAAACGAATGTTTTTTAAACCCCGTCAGAGGTGACGCAACTTTTTTGAAAGCGCATCTATCCTGCGCTTTCAAAATGTTTTTCTTGGTGCCCCTTGCGTCTTGAGCGACCAACGGGAGCGGGCGGTTTAAAGCCTATTCTGGTTACGTAAACATGAACTAATTCAACTGCAAAATATTATAACGTACTGAGGATATCATGAGCGATTCACGAGTGCTTTTCTTCGATACCACGTTGCGCGACGGCGAACAGTCGCCCGGCGCGACCATGAGCATGCCGGAGAAAATCCGGTTGGCCCGGCAGTTGGAAATATTGGGCGTGGATATCATCGAGGCCGGATTTCCCGCCGCCAGCCAGGGGGATTTTGAAGCTGTCCAGGCCATCAGTCGGGCGGTCAAGGATTGCCAGGTGGCCGGACTGTGCCGGGCCACGCCCGGGGACATCGACCGGGCCTGGGAGGCCATCAAGGACGGTGCGAACCCGCGGATCCACACTTTTCTGGCCACCTCGCCCCTGCACATGGAGTACAAGCTGCGCAAGTCCCCGGATCAGGTGCTGGAAATGGCCGAAGCCGCGGTGCGTCACGCAGTGAAACACACCTCCAACGTGGAGTTTTCAGCCGAGGACGCCTCCCGGTCCGAATGGGATTTCCTGGCCACGGTCGTGGAGCGAGTTATTGCCGCCGGGGCCAAAACCATCAACATTCCGGACACCGTGGGCTATGCACAACCCGACGAGTTCGCCGCACTGATCCGCTACCTGCTGGAAAAGGTGCCCAACAGCGACCAGGCCGTGTTCAGCGTGCACTGCCACAACGACCTGGGACTGGGCGTGGCCAACACCCTGGCTGCCTTGCGCGCCGGGGCCCGGCAGGCCGAGGTGACCCTGAGCGGGATCGGCGAGCGGGCCGGTAACGCGGCTTTGGAAGAGGTGGTCATGGCCCTGAACGTACGCAAGGACGTCTACAACCTGACCACGACCATCAAGACCGAGCAGCTTTTTCCCTCCTGCCGCCTGCTGTCCCTGGTCATCGGTCGTCCCATCCCGGCGAACAAGGCCGTGGTCGGGGCTAACGCCTTTGCCCACGAGTCCGGCATCCATCAGGACGGGATGCTCAAGCACCGCTCCACCTACGAGATCATGACCCCGGAAAGCATCGGACGTTCCGGCACGGAAATGGTCCTGGGCAAGCACTCCGGCCGGCACGCCCTGAAAAAACGGCTGGAGGAACTGGGCTACCGGCTGGACGAGGACCAGGTGGATTTGGTCTTCCAGGCCTTGAAGCGTTTGGCGGACAAGAAGGAACAGATCGCCACCGAGGACATCGAGGCCCTGGTCCTGGAGGAAATTTACCGTATCCCGGACAAGTACAAACTGGTCTATCTGAGCGTACTTTCCGGGAACATGGCCATTCCCACGGCGGCCATGAAGCTGGAGGTGGACGGCCAGGAGAAGCAGTTGGCGGATTTCGGCGTCGGCCCCATTGACGCGGTCTTCCACACCATTGCCAAGCTCTGCGGCCGGGACCCCAAGCTGTTGCAGTTCTCGGTCAACGCCATCACCGGGGGCACGGACGCCCAGGGCGAGGTGACCGTACGCATTGAGGAACAAGGGGCTTCGGCCGTGGGTCGGGGCGCTGATCCGGACATCATCGTGGCCAGCGCCAAGGCCTATCTGAACGCTTTGAACCGCATCGCCAAAAAAACGGAGGAAAAAATATGCCCCAGACCTTAGCCGAAAAAATACTCCAGGGCCGCACCGAGGAATCGATCACCGGACCGGGCCAGATCGTCCGGACCCGACTGTCCTCGGTGCTGGCCAACGACATCACCGCGCCCCTGGCCATCAAGTCTTTCGAGGCCATGGGCGCGACCAAGGTCTTTGACCCGGAAAAGGTCTTCCTGGTTTGCGACCATTTCACCCCGAACAAGGACATCGACTCGGCCCAGCAGGTCAAGGCGGTCCGGGATTTCGCCCGCAAGATGGGCGTCGTCCATTTCTACGACGGCGGCGAATCCGGGGTGGAGCACGCCCTGTTGCCGGAGCTGGGTCTTGTGGGCCCGGGCGACGTGGTCGTGGGCGCGGACAGCCATACCTGCACCTACGGCGGGCTGGGGGCCTTTGCCACGGGCATGGGCAGCACCGACGTGGCCGCGGCCATGGCCCTGGGCGAAACCTGGTTCAAGGTGCCGTCCACCATCCGGGCCACCTTTACCGGAACTCTGCCCGAGCACCTGGAAGCCAAGGACCTGATCCTGCTGCTGATCGGCAAGATCGGCGTGGCCGGAGCCACCTACAAGGCCCTGGAGTTCGACGGCCCGGTGATCGCGGCCATGGACGTGGAAGGCCGGATGACAATGGCCAATATGGCCATCGAAGCCGGGGGCAAGGTTGGGTTGTTCGCCGCGGACGACAAGACCTTGGCCTATGCCCAGGCCGCCGGGCGCACAGGTGCTACAGCCATTGCCCCGGACCCGGGCGCGGTTTACGAACAGGAACTGACCTTCGACGTCTCCGGCCTTTCGCCCCAGATCGCCTGTCCGCACCTGCCGGACAACGTCCGGTCCGTGGAGGAAGTGGCGGACGTGGCCGTGGATCAGGTGGTCATCGGCTCCTGCACCAACGGCCGGATCAGCGACCTGCGCCGGGCCGCGGCCCTGCTCAAGGGCCGCAAGGCCGCCAAGGGCCTGCGGTTGATCATCCTTCCGGCCACGCCGCTGATCTACAAGCAGGCCCTGCGCGAGGGCCTGCTGGAGATCTTCATGGACGCCGGGGCCGTGGTCGGCCCGCCCACTTGCGGGCCCTGCCTTGGCGGACACATGGGCATCCTGGCCTCCGGCGAAAAGGTCCTGGCCACCACCAACCGCAACTTCAAGGGCCGGATGGGCAGCCTGGAAAGCGAGGTCTATCTGGCCGGAGCGGGCGTGGCCGCGGCAACGGCAATTGCCGGGCATATCTGCCATCCTGCTGAAATCGTGGGGAGGAAGTAACATGAGTTATACAGGAGCGGCCCGCAAGGTCGGAACCAATATCGATACGGACGCCATCATCCCGGCCCGGTTTCTGGTCACCACGGACCCATTGGAACTGGGCAAGAACTGCTTCGAGGGTCTGGAGCCGGGCTGGATCAACCGGGTGCAAAAGGGCGACATCCTGGTGGCCGGGCCGAACTTCGGCTGCGGCTCTTCCAGGGAACACGCGCCCATCGCCATTCTCGGCGCGGGCATGCCCGTGGTCCTGGCCCACAGCTTCGCCCGGATCTTCTACCGTAACGGCTTCAACATGGGTCTGACCCTGCTGGAAATCGGCGACGAAGTGGACGGCATCAACGAAGGCGACAGCTTGGAGGTGGACCCGGAAAACGGCCTGATCCGCAACCTGACCCAGAACAAGGACATCCCCTGCACCCCGGTTCCGCCGTTCATGCGGGAAATCCTGGCCCAGGGCGGCCTGGTGGGGTACGTGCGCAGGCAGATGGCGGGGTGACGGAATTCAGAATTCAGAAGTCAGGAGTCAGGAGAACGGAGAGCGTGACAGAGAACCGTTGAACCGTGAACCGTTGAACCTTAATCAATATTCATGAACCTTATTGAGGAGAAATAACCACATGCGCAGCTACAACATCGGCTGGTTCCCCGGCGACGGCATTGGGCCGGAGGTGACCATGCAGGGCCGCAAGGTGCTGGATGCGGCCGGGGCGAAATATGGATTTAAGATCAACTGGCAGCACATTGATCTGGGTGGGGAGCGCTATCTGAAGACCGGAGAGCTGGTTCCGGACTCCGTGTTGGAGGAGATGCGCGGCCTGGATTCCATCTATCTCGGGGCCATCGGCCATCCGGACGTCAAGCCGGGCATCCTGGAGCAGGGGGTTTTGCTGAAACTCCGGTTCGCCCTGGATCAGTACATTAATTTGCGCCCGGTGAAGCTCTATCCCGGCGTGGAATGCCCGCTCAAGGACAAAGGGCCGGAACAGATCGACTACGTGGTGGTCCGGGAGAACACCGAGGGCCTGTACGCGGGTAGCGGCGGATGCCTGCGTCAGGGCACCAAGCATGAAATCGCCGTCCAGGAGTCCGTGAACACCTACATGGGTGTGGAACGCTGCCTGCGCTACGCCTTTGAACTGGCCGCCTCCCGGCCGCGCAAGAAGCTGACCTTGTGCGGCAAGACCAACGTCCTGACCTTTGCCTTCGGCCTCTGGGACCGGGTCTTCCATGAGCTGGCCAAGGAGTTTCCCCAGGTGGAACTGGACTACGCCCACGTGGACGCCACCTGCATGTGGATGGTCAAGAACCCGGAATGGTTCGACGTGATCGTCACGGACAACATGTTCGGGGACATCATTACCGACCTGGGGGCCATCACCCAGGGCGGGCTGGGCATTGCCGCGGGAGGGAACATCAATCCTGAGGGCGTGTCCATGTTCGAGCCCATCGGCGGTTCGGCCCCGAAATACGCCGGGCAGGGCAAGGCCAACCCCCTGGCCGCGATCCTGGCCGGGCAGATGATGCTCGTGGAACTCAAGGAAGCCCAGGCTGCCCAGGCCGTGGAGCAGGCCGTGATCAGGCTGCTGCCCTCCATGGCCAGCCAGGCAGCGGGACGGATGGGCATGACCACGGACGAGGTTGGCGATCGTGTGGCCGAGGGCGTGGCTTAAACTTCCCTTCCATCTTCTGGAGGACGGTCTGAACTGGTTTTTGCAGACCACGTACGGCACCGTCCTCCAGTTTCTGAAAAATCAGCTTTCCAGCCACGCATCCGCGGCGGCGTACTACTTCCTGTTGTCCATTGGGCCGCTGATCCTGGTGGTCGTTTCCATCCTGAACACCTCGCTCGTCAACCACCCTGAATTGACCGCGGAGCTGTTCGCGTTTCTGGCAGAGTTCAATAAAGAATTGAACGAGGATTTTTTTCGGCGCATCGGAATCCTGGAAACCCAAGCCGCGATCAGCGGATTGGGACTTTTAGGAGTGCTCTGGACCAGCAGGTTGATCATCAGCTCCATCCAGAGCGCCTTTGGGGTGATCTTTCCCAGCGATCGGTCCAGAAACTTCGTCTGGAGCAACCTGCTGTCCCTGGTCCTGGTCCCCGGCGTCCTGACCCTCTTGCTGCTTTCCGCGCTGACCAACGTGATTTTGCGCTTTCTACACGGCAAGTTGGAGGAATTTGCCTGGCTGATCCAGATATATGATCTGCTCTTGTCCCTCTCCGGCTTCGTCGTGCCCCTGGCCCTGGTCTTCGGCCTGATCTTCATCTGCTACCGTTTTCTGCCCCTCTCCAAGCCAAAAATCTGGCACGCGGCCCTGGGCGCGGGGCTATGCACCTTGTCCATCCACGGCCTGAAGCTGGCTTTTTTGCAGTACGTCACCCTGGCTTCCTACAACTACTTGTATGGTTCCCTGGGCGCGGTAATTTTCCTGCTGCTCTGGGTCTATCTTGTCTTTCTGCTGTTTTTCCTCTTCGCCCAGTTCGTGGAAGTGGCCGGCCGGGTGGACATCCTGGCCCTGGACCGGATCATCGCCCCCCAGAACAATTCTTCCGGAATCGGCGGGCGAATGGAGGGCAAACTTTTTGGCTCGTCCCGGCGTATTTTCTCCAAGTACGCCCAGACCGTACCGGAGGGAGAGGCCATCTATCGCCAGGGTGACCAGGGCCGGGACATCTACTACCTGCACTCCGGCAAGGTCGCGCTGTTCGGCGGAAAACCAATGCCGGATTCCAAGCCCCTGGCCGTCATTGAGGCGGGACAGTTTTTCGGCGAAACCGCCTACCTTCTGGACCAACCCCGCCTCTCCACGGCCCGAGCCGAAACCGACTCCGAACTCCTGCTCCTTTCCGCCAATACCTTCGAAGGCCTCCTGGCCCACAGCCCCGCAGTATCCCGCAAAATCATCAGTTCCTTGGGCCTGCGGTTGAAGCAGGCGATGAAGGCGGCGAAAACAGGGGGGGAGCGCTCTCCAGGTGCGTCTTGACGTCGCGCTTGCGGGGTTAAAAAAACGGCAACATCTTCCGCAGCAGATTGATTAGTTGATTCGTTTCCTCGGGGCTCAGGCAGGCGGTGAGTTCACGGGTCAGGCTCAGGTGCAGGTCGTGGTGTTCGGCGGCCAGTTGTTCGCCTTTGGCCGTCATGCCCAGGCGGATGGAGCGGCGGTCGGATTCGTGGGGCTGGCGCTCCACGATGCCTTTTTTTTCCAGACGATCCACGAGCACGGTCAGGGAGCCGGTGGTCACGCCCATTTTTTCGGCCAGTTCCTTCATGGTCAGCCGACCGTGGGCGCAGAGGATTTCCATGGCGTGGATCTGCTGCAGGGTCAGCGGCTTGCCCCGGACCACGCCGTGCTCCCAGGAGGCGAATTTCTCGTGAAACTCCACCAGCAGGGAGGTCAGTTCTTCGTCATGTTTCATTGCGTTGCTCCTGAAGGTCATCCTTGCCCATGGCCAGGGCGGCTGAGGAGAAGACCACGATTACGGCCCCCACGTTGTGGACCACCGCGGCCTGAATCGGTCCCAGGATGCCGACTGCGCCGCCCCAGACGGCCAGGGCGTTGAAGCTCAGGCCCAAAACCACGTTGATCTTGATCACGGTGAGCATTTTCCGACTCAGGCGGATCAGCAGGGGCAGGCGGGAGATGTCGTCCCGGGTCAGGACGATGTCCGCGGTTTCCAGGGCCACGTCCGTGCCCGCGCCGCCCATGGCCACGCCCACGTTGGCCCGGGCCAGGGCCGGAGCGTCGTTGATCCCGTCGCCCACGACCATGACCGTATGCCCGGCTTCCTGGAGTCGACTCAGTTCTTCCAGTTTCTGGTCCGGCCTGAGTCCGGCCCTGGTCCAGGTAATGCCAAGCTGTTCCGCCACCCGGCGCACGGACAGGTCATGGTCCCCGGAGAGAATCCCCAGGCGGGAAATGCCCAGATTGCGCAAGCGACGCATGGTTTGGGCGGCTTCGCTCCGGACCGTGTCCGAAACGCCGATCACGCCGATGGGGCGCTGGTCCCGGTAAACCAGCAGCGGGGTGGCCCCCCTGGCCTGGATGGTTTCCAGGCAGGTCCGCAAGTCCGGCGGTAAAGGCCCGGCCCCGGCTCCCTTTCCGGAACCCTCCCGGGCAAATAGGGCCGCCCCTCCCACCTCGATGTGCCGCCCCTGGACCACGGCCCGTACCCCCCGGCCCACCTCGGCCACCACGTCCGTGGCCGTGCCCAGGGTGATTCTGGCGTACTGGGCGGCCTTGAGCACGGCCCGGGCCAGGGGATGGCTGACGTCCTTTTCCACGCAGGCCGCGCAGGCCAGGACCTCTTCCGGAGTGCAGCCGTCATCGGCCCGGATTTCCTCCACCCTGGGCCGACCACTGGTCAGGGTGCCGGTCTTGTCAAAGAGCAGGGCGTCCACCTTGGAGGCCTGCTCCAGGTAACGCCCCCCCTTGACCAGGACCCCGGCCCGGGCCAGGCGGCCCACCGCGGCCACGGTGGCCGTGGGCGCGGCCATGATCAGGGCGCAGGGACAACCGGCGATGAGCACGCTCACGGCCCGGCTCCAGTCCCCGGACCAGTACCAGACCAGTCCGGCAATGGCCAGGATCAGCGGCGTGAACCAGGCGGCGTAGCGGTCGATAAACCTGGTGGCCAGGGGCTTGTGCAGCTCGGCCTCGCCGACCAGGCGGACGACCCGGCCCAGAAGCGTGTCCTCGCCCACCTTTTCGGCCCGGATGCGCAGCACCCCGTTGTGGTTCAGGGTTCCGGCCAGGACCTCGTCTCCCGCGCTTTTGGTCACGGGCAGGGATTCCCCGGTGATGGCGGACTCATCCAGGGCCGAGGCTCCGGAAACGATCCGGGCGTCCACGGGAATGCGGTCTCCCGGCTTGACCAGGAGCAGATCGCCTGGAGTGATGTCTTGGACCGCGATTTCCCGTTCGATGTCGGCTTGCAGAATCAGGGCGGTCTGGGGCGCCACGCGCATCAGTTCATGGATGGAGCGGCGGGCCGAATCACTGGTGGCCTCTTCGATCAGCGTGCCCAGGGTCATGATGAAGGCCACCACGGCCGCGGTGAGCAGTTCGCCCTGGATCAGGCAGGCAATCAGGGCCAGGCTGACCAGTTCGTCCACGTTCACCCGGCGTTCCAGCAGGCCCTGAATCGCCCCCCAGATGATCGGCCCGCCGTTCAGTCCGATGGCCCCGGCGTAGAGCACGAGAACGGGCCAGGCCCAGGCCGACCCGAAAACTTCCCAAAGATATCCGGCCAGGGCCAAACCGCCTCCGGCCAGACACACCTGAAAATCCCGCAAGACGAACAATTCCCTGTACACGCCCAGGGTGGCGAAGCGGCCGATCATGGTCAACTCCAGGTAATGAATAAGGTTTGTGTTTCGAGAATATAGTTTGACTATAAAGTTTTTTGATTAGTTGATAGCTTGATACTTGTAAAGGGGTGGCATCAAATTACAATCAGTATTATGAAAATTGTTTTCAACACCATTGACATTTTGGGTGAGTTGATTGATATGCTTGATGTGCTTTTCGCGACAGGGTTTCAAGTTGAAAGCGAAGAATGGATTCACCGTCAAACTGCAACTACTCATGTACTCCAGGCGTAGCCGTTTCCATTGTGGGGCAGGCATACTACCGCTTTTTTGCCTGCCCAATGGACTCTGCCCTGATTTTCCGAGCAGAAGAATCAACCTCAAAAAAGGAACGAGGTGTAGGATGTTTTTTAGAAGAGCGATCGTTTGGCTGGCATTTGTCTTTCTGATTCCGGCCGGTTCAGCGGCCTGGGCACATACGCCCCTGATGCTGTGCATGGACAACGGCGACAATTCCATCACCTGCCAGGGCGGGTTTTCCGATGGCTCATCAGCAGGCGGCGTGATCATGCGGATCAAGTCTTCTGATGGAAGGGTGTTGCAGGAAGGCCAAATGGACAACAACTCGGAATTCACCTTCATGAAGCCCCGTGGAGATTTCCTCGTGGTCTTCGATGCCGGTCCCGAACACCAGTTGCGGGTGCCTGGACGGCAGATCGGCCAATGAGCAACGCCATCGAGATCCGTGGCCTGGGCCATCGGTACAACGGGCGAACGATCTACGAGAACCTCAATTTCAGCGTTCCGGAAGGGTCGGTCTGCGGGCTGCTGGGTAAGAACGGGCAGGGCAAGACCACCTTGGTGAACATCCTGATGGGCTTTCTCAAGCCCTTCAAGGGAGAGTGCCTGGTGTTGGGCGAGGATTCCCATGACCTGCCTCCGGCCGTGCGCGCTCGGATCGGTCTGCTCCACGAAGGGCATCTGGCCTACGAATTCATGACCATTGCTCAGACCGAGCGCTTTTATCGCGGCTTCTATCCCCGCTGGAACCCGGAAATGTTTTTCGGGCTGGTGAACAAGATGGGCCTGTCCCTGAGTCACAAGGTGGGCAACATGTCCTGCGGCCAGCGTTCCCAGGTGGTGCTGGGCGTGATCATGGCCCAGGACCCGGACTTGTTGATCCTGGACGACTACTCCATGGGCCTGGACGCCGGATACCGGCGGCTGTTCTTGGACGTGCTGCACGATTTCGCGGCCAAAAAGGGCAAGACCATCTTCGTCACCAGTCATATTGTCCAGGATTTGGAGCAGTTGGTGGACACGATCATCTTCATCGACCGGGGCGAGATCATGCAGGTCGGGCTGGAGGAGTTCATGACCGCGTTCAATAAATACGTCTTTCACTGCGAAAACGTGGACGAACTGCCCCGGGACGACATCGTCAAGGGCTTTGAACGGCGCGGAAGGACGATTTCATTATATTCGTACGCCGATATTCAGGCCGTGGAACGCCACCTGGCCGGACTGGGCGTCCAAGCCCGGGATCTCTCCCAAGCGTCCATGAGCCTGGAGGACGGGTTCATCGGCCTGATGGGCAAATATTGAAGAAGGAAGAGAAATGATTCGATCCATACTGCTCAAGGAAGGGCTGAAACTGCGCTGGGTGTTTCTGGCGGCCCTGGCCGTGAACGTGGGATTCTGCGTCAAGGTCTTTCTGGACGTTCGCCAGCAGATGACCACGGAGCACGCCCAGATGGTCTGGTACCAAGCCATTCATCTCCAGACCGTGTTCCAGTACCAGATGCGCCACCTGCCGCTGCTCACGGGCCTGGCCCTGGCCGCGGCCCAGTTTGTTCCTGAATTGCTGGGCCGCCGGATGCGCATCGCCCTGCACCTGCCCGTTGCCCGGGAAACCATGCTGGCCTGGTGCCTGCTGGCTGGCCTGGGGCATCTCTTGGTCGTGATCGGAGTCGTCGCCGGACTGACCCACCTGACCATGGCCCGCTATTTTCCCGCCGAGGTGAGCTGTTCATCCTTGGCGACCATGGCCCCCTGGTACGCGGCAGGCATGCTGGGCTACCTGGGAGCGGCGGCCCTGCTCCTGGAGCCGAAATGGCCGCGCCGATTTTTCCTGGGGCTGGTGTTCGGGACAGCGGCTTATGTCCTCATGATCGGCCGCGGCTACGGCTGGTTCACTCCGGCCTTGCCCTGGCTGCTGGCCGCGCTGCCCCTGGTGCTGTTGAGCGTCTTTGAACCCGGTCGCCGGTTTCACCAGGGAGGTGCGTGATGTCCGGGAATATTTTATCCCGCATACTCACCCCGGTCTCGCGATGGAGCGCGACGATTCTGGCTGTCCTGGCCTTGATCTTTCTGCTGCCCGCGATCTTCGACAAGGTCGGAGGATCGGGAGGCGACGAGCCGTTGCTGTTTTTCAGTCCTCTTCTGGAAGAGTTCATCTACCAGGAGTCCCTGGGCGGTCACCAGTTCCTGTATCGGGATGAACAGGGCCGGGACTACAGCCGCCAGGAATTCGAGGATCAATTGCCCTTTGTCTATTTTCGCAATCTGGAGCGGCGCAACCTGCTGCCCATGACCATTGCCGGACGCGCCTTCGACACGGAGGCCATTGCCGCGGACCGCCAGGGCCTGGAAATTCGCGCCCGCCATTTGCGCGGCCATCATCCGCGCATCGACCTGTATCCGCTGTTCAACATCGATCCGGCGGTGGCCATGATGCGCTTCCCCGTGGAAATGTTCCGGTTCACGGATTCGGCCATGGAATTTCTGAACGCGGATTATAATCGCCTGGATCGCGACCTGACGGAAATGTTCACCAATACCTTGCGGGAACTTGGGTTTTCCTTCCCGGCCACGGTGATCGGCGGCAGGGCCACGAATCTGAAGCCTTTTGACGACGGCTACTTCATCCGTGACGCAGTGGGGCGGATATTCCACGTCAAACGGGTCCTGAATCAGCCCGAGGTGGTCGCCACGGACATCGATCCGTCCCTGGACGTTCTGGACATCATCGTCAACGAGAACGAGCGCCGGGAGTTTCACGGGGTGATCATCACCCACCGGGGCGAAGCGTTCCTGATCTCATGGGACGACTACCGACTGATCCCCCTGCCGGTGCAAGGCTACGACCCCGCCCGCATGGATCTGAAGCTGCTCATTGATCCGCTGTACCGGACCGTGACCGTGAGTTCGGATAAGAGCGTGTTCGGCGTTGCCATGAACACGGCCTACGAACCGGTACGCCGATTCGAGCTTTCCCGCCGGGAGGCTTCGTCGCCCTGGGTTCAGCGGATGCGCGGGTTTCTCTTCCCCGTCGAGCTGCACCTGGAAAGCCCCTGGCGCGGCCAAGCCGACCTCCAAATCCAGCTCGGCGGCCCCTGGTCCATCGGCGGAATCTTGACGGCCCTGGCCGTCCTCCTGCTGATCCGTCGCGGCCGCGACAAAACCCTGCCCGGGCTCGCGGACCTTGCCCCAGTTGCCCTGACCGGCTTCATCGGCCTCCTGGCCGTGCTTTTCCTCCAGCCTGGACGCCGGGCTTCCTGAAAACATCTTTGGCCGGCCCCCAGGCGAAAGATTGTCCTGGGGGCCGGGTCCGGCATTCCTTGACATTCTTATTCAAGGTGCGCCGACAGCTTGGTCAGTCACCTTTTTTGCGTGACTATTGTTATCAAATTTGCTAACTTATAGCCATGCCCTATTCGATTGAATACTTTCATCCGAAGGTAAGAGAGGATATTGAAAACTGGCCCGTTGGTATTCTTGCAGACTACGCGCGACTGGTTGACCTTTTGCTCGAGTTTGGCCCAAGCCTGCGCATGCCGCACTCACGCCCCATGGGCGAAGGACTTTTCGAATTGAGGGCGCGGGGACGCGAAGGAATCGGACGTGCACTATACTGTTTCATCATCGGGCAAAAAGTGATCATCCTTCACGCTTTCGTAAAGAAGACCCGACAGACTCCTGAGCATGAGCTGAAGATTGCCCGGAAAAGAATGAGAGAGGTGCAAAATGACTGAACTCAAATATCAACCAGTTCTCCACGACCAGAAGGCGTTTCTCGAAAAAAGCATGAAACGCAAAGGGTTCAAGGAGGCTTATGAAGAACTCGCGGAAGAGTATGTCCTGGTTCGCGAATTGCTGGCAGCGCGGGCCCGGGCCGGTTTGACCCAGGAGGATGTTGCGGAGTTGATGGGAACGACCAAAAGCGCTGTGTCGCGTCTGGAAGCAGCTGGAAAACACGCTCCATCCGTGACGACTCTCAAAAAATACGCACATGCCGTAGGGTGCCATCTCGAGATCAAATTGGTACCGAATCCCCCCTCAGCTATCAGGTGATCCAGCGGAACATATTTCCTCTCGCTCGATGGGCATCGTCATCGGTCCGGAGGACAAACAAAGGTCGCTCACTGAAACCGGCATCCAGCCCATGCACGGCTGGTCGGTATCAGTGAGCGACCTTTTTAGAAGGGGAAGCTTCGCCGGAGAGCGTCCGGAGATTTCACCGTCGAACTACTCGGCGCGAACCATGTCCGTGATCAGCACCGGTTCCACCGGGACGTCCTGGTGCATGCTCTTGTTGCCGGTCTTCACTCCGGCAATGGCGTCCACCACGTCCATTCCCTCCACTACTTTGCCGAACACGGCATAGCCGAAGTCCCGGCCGCCGTGGTCCAGGAAGGCGTTGTCTTTCAGATTGATGAAGAACTGGCTGGTGGCGCTGTTGATGTCCGCGGTGCGGGCCATGGCCAGGGTGCCGCGCAGGTTCTTCAGGCCGTTGTCCGCCTCGTTCTTGATGGGCGGATGGCCGCGTTTGGGGGTCATGTCCTCGGTCATGCCGCCGCCCTGGATCATGAATCCGGGGATCACGCGGTGAAAAATGGTGCCTTGGAAAAAGCCGTCATCCACGTAACGCAGAAAATTCTCCACGGTTATCGGCGCCTTTTCGGCGTCCAGTTCAATGGTGATCGCTCCATGGCTGGTGGTCATTACGACTGTGGTCATCATTTTCTCCAACGGTTGGGCTCCCTCGTCGGGAGCGGGTGAGGCGGCGTTTTGAGCGGATGCCGCCAAGGGGAATGTGGCCAGGATAATGGCCAGGATCAGCCCCAGGATCTGAACAGAAAGGATTCGCGTGGCCCGTGTGCCGGGCTTTGGGGTGTTTCGCGTCATGGCCGTGACCTCGGTCAGATTTTCACTTCATGCACCCAGCCAAACGCATCTTCCTTCTCGCCGTACTGGATGCCTACGATCTCGTCATGCAACCGCCGGGCGAGGTCGCCCACGCCGCCGTCCCGGACCGTGTACTTCTTGTCTTTATAGGAAATGGAGCCCACCGGGGAAATGACTGCGGCGGTGCCGGAGCCGAAGATTTCGGTCATGGTTCCACTCTGGATGGCGTCCACGCATTCCTGGATGTCGATCAGCCGTTCCTGGACGTCCATTCCCCATTTCTTGGCCAGGGTCAGGACCGAATCACGGGTGATGCCCGGGAGGATGGAGCCGGTTAGGGGCGGGGTGACCAGGGTGTCTCCGATCCGGAAAAAGATGTTCATGGTCCCCACTTCCTCGATGTACTTCCGTTCGATGCCGTCCAGCCAAAGCACCTGGGTGAAGCCTTTCTTCTTGGCCACTTCCGCGGCAAAGAGGCTGGCCGCGTAGTTGCCCATGGTCTTGGCCTCGCCCACGCCGCCGCGCACGGCCCGTACGAACTCGTCGGACACGTAGATGCTCACGGGGCTGAAGCCCTCGGCGTAGTAGGCGCCCACCGGCCCGGTGATGATGTAGTAGATGTACTCTTTGGCCGGTCGGACCCCGATGTGCGGTTCCGAGGCGATCATGGTCGGGCGGATGTACAGGGATGAGCCCATGCTGTGGGGAATCCAGGCGTGGTCCACGCGAAGCAGGGCCTCCAGGGCCGCGAGCTGGTCGTTCACGTCGATGGTCGGCATGCACAGCCGGGTGGCCGAGCGATTCATGCGCTCAAAGTTTTGGAAGGGCCGGAACAGGTGAATCCGACCGTCGCGACAGCGGTAGGCCTTCATGCCCTCGAAGATGCCCTGGCCGTAATGCAGGACCATGGCCGCCGGGTCCATGGTGATGTTCTGGTACGGCACCACCCGCGCGTCCACCCAGCCCTGGGGTTCGCGGTAGTCCACCCGAAACATGTGGTCGCTGAAGGTATTGCCGAAAACCAGCTTGCTCTCGTCCGCCGGCTTGCCGCGAAGTTGGTCCTCCGGGGCCGGTTCGATGCGGATATCCATTGATTATTCCTCCAATGCATTGGGGTTGAAGGTTGTGGGATCATGCCCGTAAGTCCGGTTTCTCCATGCGGAGCGCGTGGCCGGTTGCCCGCTGGATCGCCTGAACCAGCGGCTCGGGTTCGTCGGTGCCGATGCGGAAGGTTTTGCCTTGTTTGGTGCGGATTTCCACGGCGTCCAGGCCGGAGACGTTGTAGAGCGTTCCGTGGGGCGTGAGACGGATGCCCCAGCCGTAGTACCACGGGTTGCGGACCGCCTTGACCTGGTCGATGTTTTCCAACCGTTCGACCTTGCGCGGCCAGCCCGGGGTGAAGGCGGCGGTCAGCGCGGCGGAGGTGATGGTCACGGTCAGGCTGGAAAAGGTGAAGCCGATGGCCACGGCCACGACCAACAGCGCCCAGAGCCATGATGCTCCGCCTTGGATCAGCTGATGCAGGACAAAGGCTCCGGCCGGCACGAAGGTGGCGATCATCAGGGTGCCGCGCTGGGTGTGGGTGTAGATGGGGCGCTCTGAAAAGCGTTCTGAAGAACCGTTCATCCCGCTCACCCGGCCTTGGCCCGGTCCCAAAAGCTGGACACGCTTTCCCGGTGGTCGAAGACCCGTTTGCTCTTGCGCTCGGTGCGGGGCAGGGCGGCGTAGTCCAGGATTTCGACCTGGGAGCGGACCATGATTTTGCGCCGGATCTCTCCGGCCACGGCCTCGGCCAGGTCCTTGTCCGCTGAGACGTCCACGTTGGGTCCGCGTTCCACCTTCAGGGTCATGACGTCCCGGCCGTCGTCCCGGTGAAGCAGGTGGATCTGGTATTCGCTGCCCAGACCGGGGATGCGGCTGAGCACGTCGTCGATCTGGCCCGGGTAGATGTTCACGGCCCGGTAGATGAACATGTCGTCCGTGCGCCCCAGAACTCGGTCATGCAGCGGAAAGCTTACGCCGCAGGGGCACTCGCCGGGGATCAGGCGGCTCACGTCGTGGGTGCGGTAGCGGATCAACGGGGCGGCTTGTTTGCGCAGGGTGGTGACGACCATTTCGCCCGGCTCGCCGGGTGGGACCGGCTCCAGGGTGACCGGGTCCAGAATTTCCAGGATGAAATAGTCGGCCCAGTAGTGGATGCCCCGGTGCAGTGCGCAGTCCAGCCCCGTGCCCGGGCCATAGAGTTCGGTCAGGCCGTAGATGTCGAAGATGTGTTCCACGCCCAGCAGTTCCTTGATCCGTTGGCGCATGGAGTCGCCGTGCCGTTCCGCGCCGAGGATGATCTTGGAGACCTTGACCCGGTCGATCAGGCCTCGGCGGTGCAGTTCCTCGGCCATGAGCAGGGCCATGGAGGCCGTGGCGCAGAAGACCGTGGTTTCCATGTCCACCATCATTTCGCAGTGCATGTCCGAATTGGCCGGCCCCAGGGGCACGGCCATGGCTCCGAACCGCTCGCAGCCAAGTTGAAACCCGGCCCCCGCGGTCCACAGCCCGTAACCCACCGCGATCTGGACCCGGTCCGCCGGGGTCAGCCCGGCCAGCTCGTAGCAGCGGGCGAACATGTTTTGCCAGTCGTCAATGTCCTGTTGGGTGTAGCAGAGCACCTTGCGCTTGCCCGTGGTGCCCGAGGAGGCGTGGATGCGGACGATGTCCTCGAAGGGCACGCTGCGCAGGGGATACGGGTAGCCGGATTGCAAATCCTCGGCGTCGCAGAAGGGCAGGCGACGCAAATCGTCTAGAGTCCGGACGTCCTCGGGCCGCACCCCGGCCTGGTCCATGCGCTCACGGTAAAACGGGCTGCCCGCGTAGGCGTGCTCCACGGTCCAGCGTAGCCCGGCAGCCTGGATGTCGATCAGTTGCTCGGGGAATGTTTGGGGGATGAAGGTCATACTTATCTCCTCACTGCGCCCAATGAATCAACCCCAGGGAGTGCGGGTCCAGGAGGAGTTTGTGGTTGGGGAGCATGCGCACGGTGAAGCCGAAACGTCCGGGGGCCTCGGGGATGAATTGACCGGAGTAGCGGTACCAGCCATCCTTGAGGGGCCCGGTCAGGTCCATGCAGGCCGTGCCGCGTTGGGCAAAGGAGCCGTCCGCGGTGACAGGGCCAGCGTAGATTTCCACTCGGACGTCCTCTGGATTCAAGCCGTTGAGGTAGACGTCGGCCTGGACGTCCATGGGTTGGGTTACATGCAGGACGTCGGGGGCACTGGCCTGAACATTGGTGATCCGCAGGGCGTTCCATTTGGTCATGATTTCCATTCGCCAGGAGGCCAGTTGTTTGGCTGGGGTGAAGCTATCCTCCATCAGGCTCACGGAGTTCTTGTAGGCCGGTTGGTAGGCGTTCTTCACGTAATCCGCGACCATCCGATGCGAGGTAAAGACCGGGGTGAAGAGCTGGAGACATTTTTTCATCCGGCGGATCCACTCACGGGGCAGATTGGTCTGGCCGCGTTCGTAGAAGGTCGGGATGACCTCTTTTTCCAGCAGGTTATACAGAATCTGGCTTTCCACGAAATCCTGATAGGCCGTGTCTTCGTATTCCTCGCCCTGGCCGATGGCCCAGCCCACGGCGCTGTCCATGCCATGGGCCTCCACCCACCAGCCGTCCAGAGTGCTGACGTGGAGCACCCCGTTGGCAATGGCCTTCATCCCGCTGGTGCCGCAGGCCTCTAAGGGGCGGCGGGGGGTGTTCAGCCAGACGTCGCAGCCCTGGACCATATACTCGGCCACCTCCATGTCGTAGTCCTCCAGAAAGACCACCCGCTTGCGCACCTCGGGCTGTTGGCAGAACTGGACAAGCTGCTGCATGAATTTTTTGCCTTCGTTGTCGTGGGGGTGTGACTTTCCGGCAAAAATGAACTGTACCGGCCGGTCGGGATTCATAAGCATGCGCAGGAAGCGCTCCCGATCCGCCAGGAGCAGGGTGGCCCGCTTGTAGGTGGCGAAGCGTCGGGCAAAGCCGATGGTCAGGACTTGCGGATCCAGCACTTCGTCGGCTTCCTGCAGCTCCTTGCGTCTGGCCCCGCGGTGGACCAGTTGCTCGCGTAAACGGAAGCGGGCGTAGTCCACGACCCGTTCCCTCAGCCGTTCATGGGCCCGCCACAGTTCCCCGTCCGGGATGGTTTCGGCCTGCTGCCAGACCCGGGTGCAGTCCGGATCTTCCTTCCAGTTGCCGCCCAGGTAGCGCTCGAAGAGCATGGCGATGTCCCGGGCCACCCAGGAAGCGATGTGTACGCCGTTGGTCACCGTGCCGATGGGGATGTCCTCCACCGGGTACTGGGGCCAGACCTTTTGCCACATCCGCCGGGAAACATGGCCGTGCAGCTCGCTGACTCCGTTGTTGAACCGGGACAGGCGCAGGGCCAGGACGGTCATGCAGAACCATTCCCCGTCGTTGCGCGGGTCTTCCCGTCCCAGAGCCAAAAGCACCTTGAAGGCCAACCCCAGGCTGCGGGCGTAGCCGTCGAAATAGCGCTGCATCAGCTCCGCGGGGAAGCGGTCGTTGCCGGCCGGGACCGGAGTGTGGGTGGTGAACACGCTGGTGGAGGCGGTCAGTTCCATGGCCGCCTCAAAGGACAGCCCGTACTCGGCCATGAACACCCGGATGCGCTCCAGGCCGGCAAAGGCGGAGTGGCCCTCGTTCATGTGGATCACCCGGGGCGTCAGGCCCAGGATGTTCAGGGCCTTGATCCCGCCGATGCCCAGCAGGATTTCCTGCCAGATGCGCATCTCCAGGTCTCCGCCGTAGAGCCGGGAGGTGATCTGCCGGAAGTGGGGCGGGTTCTCGGAGATGTTGGAGTCCAACAGGTAAAGCTGGATCCGGCCCACCCGGACCTTCCATATCTGGGCGGACAATGGCTGACCGGCCAGGTCCACGTTTACGGTGATCGGTTTTTGATCCGTGTCGCGGACGAGCTCCATGGGCATCTGGGAAAAGTCGTAGTCCGGGTAGCGTTCGTTCTGCCAGCCGTCCGCGGTCAGATACTGCCGGAAGTAGCCCTGCTGATAGGCCAGGCCCACGCCCACCAGAGGGATGTTCAGGTCGCTGGCGGACTTGAGGTGATCCCCGGCCAGGATGCCCAGGCCTCCGGAATAGATGGGCAGGCAGAGGCTCAGCCCGTATTCCAGGCTAAAGTAGGCCACCAGGGGCTGCTTTTCCTTGTAAGGGAAAGGCAGCGCGGTGCTCTTACGCTCCATGTAGATGTCCTGGCTGTGCTTGACCGAACGCAGGCGCTCCAGAAAGAAGTCGTCCTTGGCCAGGGACTCAAGGGTGGTCTGAGGCAGGTTGTTGAGAAAGGCAATGGGATTCCCATAGCTTCGAGCCCATAATTTGGGGTCGATCTGAGAAAAAAGTCCGGTCACCTCATGGTTCCAATCGAACCAGACATTGTAGGCCAAGTCCCACAAGGCGTGCAACTTGGCGGGGAGCTTGGGAATGACGCTATAAGTGCGCAGCGGTTTCATGGTGGGTCTCCTGAATCGGACATGTTTGGCGAGGGCCGGGAGTGTTCCGGAAGGCCCGTTCCCGCGGGCCGGTGCCGAGGGTGCGGGGAGAAGCGTCGAGGCAAGCCCCGGCTTGACTGAGAGTTTTGCCAGGGAACGGCCAAAAGTTCAATGGCCGAAGTCCGCATTATGGAAACAGCCGATAAATCTGTTGATGCCGCGGTCGATGACTTGCGAGGGGTGGACGCAAGGGCTATTGAAAAAAACGTGGCCGCACGCCGAAAAAAACATTTCAAAAATCGAGGAATTTTTCCATGCATTCCATTCCAGTCGATATTCGCGTTCTCAGCTCGCTGTGGTCCCATTCCGATCTTCGGGCTGCGACGCCGGGGTCTTGCGGACTGGATCTGATGGCCTGTTTTACCGAAGAACAGCGGGTCTTGCTTCCGGGAGAACGCACGGCGGTTCCGAGCGGTCTGGCCATAGACATCCGCCGACCGGGAATCGCCGGGTTCGTGTACTCCCGCAGCGGCCTGGGCACGAAGCAGGGCTTGGTGGTTAGCCAGGGCGTGGGGGTGATCGATCCGGACTACCGCGGCGAGATCATCGTCTCTCTGCTGAACACCTCCGGCGAGGAGCGGATCATCACCCGTGGCCAGCGTATTGCCCAGCTCATATTTCAGCCTTATTTTCAAGCCGAATTCACGGTTCGGGAAGAACTGACCGCCACCCAGCGCGGGGCTGGCGGGTTCGGGCATACGGGATGAGGGGGAAGGGAGAGGGCTGAGGGATGAAACCTGAGACCTGAGGGTTGAAAACTGAGGGCTGAAGTTTGAGATCCGTGGACTGACATATTGAGTTGCAGGCTTTGCCTCGCGTCTTTTATCAACATACAACGAGTAACCTGACGAATTATGCCTACGATAACTTCTCTTGCCGCGCTCCAGGAGCGCGAACAGCGCGTATTGTGTCGGACCTACGGTCGCTATCCTCTGGCCGTGGCTTCGGCCTCGGGATGTACCCTCGTCGATCCGGACGGACGGGAGTATCTGGACCTGCTGGCCGGAATCGCCGTGTGCAACCTCGGCCATTCCCATCCGGAACTGTTGGCCGCGATGCGGAATCAGGCCGAGCGGCTGATCCATGTCAGCAATCTGTTCTACCAGGAGGAGCAGTTGGTCCTGGCCGAGAAGCTTCTGGCCACCTGCGCCCTGGACAAGGCCTTTTTCTGCAATTCCGGAGCCGAGGCCAACGAGGCGGCCATCAAGCTGGCCCGCCGGTACATGCGCAAGGTCAAGGGCCGCGAGGCCTACGAGGTGATCTCCCTGGCCGGGTCCTTTCATGGCCGGACCCTGGCCACGCTGACGGCCACGGGCCAGGACAAGGTCAAGGACGGCTTCGCGCCTTTGCCGGAGGGGTTTCAGACCGTTCCGTTCGGGGAATTTTCCGCCCTGGAGAGAGCCGTGTCCGGGAAAACCGCGGCCGTGCTCCTGGAGATCATCCAGGGAGAAGGCGGGGTCCGGCCTCTGACCGACGACTACCTGGCAGCGGTTCAGGATATGTGCCGGGAGCGGGGCGTGCTGCTGATGGTGGACGAGGTGCAGACCGGGATGGGGCGCAGCGGGAAATTCTGGGCCCACCAACAGGCCGGGCTTCGACCGGATGTTCTGACCACCTCCAAGGCCTTGGCCAACGGCCTGCCCATGGGGGCGATGCTCTGCACCGACGAGGCGGCCCTGGGGTTTGAGCCGGGCAGCCACGCCACCACCTTCGGCGGCGGGCCGGTCCCGTCCATGGTGGCCGCCAAGGTGATCGACATCCTGCTCCGGGACGATCTGCCCGGCAGGGCCGCGAGCCTTGGAGAGTTGGCCCAGGGCCTGTTCCGCGAGGTTCAGGCGGCCCATCCGGGCAAGATCGCCGACGTGCGCGGTCGCGGCCTGATGCTGGGCATCGAACTGGCTTTTCCCGGTCAGGACGTCTGGCGTGGGCTTCTGGAATCGGGTTTCGTCCTGAACCTGACCCAGGACCGGGTGCTCCGCCTTCTTCCGCCGTTGGTAATCACGGAGGCGGATTTGCGACGGTTCAGTCAAGCCTTGAGTGATATTCTGGAAAAAACGGCCTGACCGAGCCGAGAGCGTCAATGGTGGGGGAGCGGGGCCTCAGCTTCTCCGCCATACTCCAGAGCGTCGTGGTCCCGGAGGACGTCAATGCCTGGACCCGGAAGCGGGACGTCTTCGTAAATCAGCTCCAGCGGCAGTTCCACGTTCAGGCATGCGAACAGGACCGATCCCGAGGTCATGTTTTGGCCGACCCAGCTCTCCGACTGGCGATGCACCTGGACTAACTCGCGGTCCTGATCGATGAGCACGTATTCCCGCAGGCTGGGGATGGTGATGTAGGTGGCCAGTTTTTCCTGCTGATCTACTCTGCGTGTGGAAGCAGAGAGGACCTCGACGATCAGGCACGGGCTGGTTCGGAAGTAGGGTTGCCGGTCCTTCGGGTCGCAGGACAGGACGAGGTCCGGATAATAGAAGATGGTTTTGCCTTGAAGCTGGATGCGGACCTTCATGTCCGACATGAAGAGTTGGCAGGGTGTGCCCCGGACGTGAGGCCGCAGGGCCGTAGCGATATTGAGGGCGATCAGCCCATGCCTGTCGCTGGTGCCGACCATGGCGTAGACCGCGCCGTCGATATACTCGTGGCGGAGATCGCTTTCCAATTCACCGGACAGATATTCCTGAATGCTGATGGTCTCGACGGGTTGCGGTCTGCCCATGGTTGCCTCCGTCTGGAAGAATTTGCAATCGTTTCGGGTTAGGGGACGGCCTTGATCGTAGAGCAACGCCGTCGGCAATACAAGGCTTGACCGATCTTGGTTGAGGTCGGCATGCTTCCATTTTTCCAACCAAACAAGGAGGTTCACCATGGACGTTTCCTCGGCGCAGGCCCAGGTAGCCGCTGCCAAGATTGAAGCGGAACGTGAGCGGAGCAGGGAAATCGCGGAGCAGGAACGACTTCAACAGCAGGATATTCGCCGACAAGAAGAGTTGGCAACTGCCTCCAGGGCTCCGGAGCAGGCCGCGGGGCAGATCGTCGACGAGGCGGTGTAGGGCAAGGAGTAAAAAGCTTTTAAATCGTTCAACTTTTTCGTGGTGAGTGGGTTTGAAGGTTCTTGGTCGGTTCGGGCCCGCTTTGAAGCGCGAAAAGCAGGGCGTTTTGGATTTCCCGGAGGTGGGCGGGGTCGGTGATTTTTTGACCCAAATTGTCCCGGACGTCGAAGGTGTCGGCGATGCGGTCGGCCTGGGTGGCGATTTTAGCGTGATGGACCCGGACCTGGAGGCGCTCGAAAGCATCGGCGATCTGGTAGAGGCAGCCGGGGCGGTCGTCGGCGATGACCTCAACTTGGGTGGAAAAATCGTTGCCCTCGTTGTCGATTCGGACCATTGGCGGCAATGCATGAGGGATGATTTTGACGTTCAACCGAGAACGGCGTTTTTCCTCCAGGCGGTAGTCCAGAAAAAGTTTGCCGGTCATGGCGTACTTGACCGCTTGTTTGAGGCGGAAGGCCAGTTCTTCCAGGTGCAAAGGGTCCGGCGGGTCCTGAATTTTGAACAGGGTGAGCACCACGCCGTCGGGCCAGGTAACCACCTCCGCGGCCAGGACGTTCACTTCGTGCAAGGCCAGAGAGCCGCAGAGCACCGGAAAAATACCGGGCTGGTCCATGACGGCGAAGGTCACTTCATGGCACCCAAATTCCGGGAGGTCCGCCGCTTCCACGGTAGCGTGCCCCAGGCCGCCGCGTCCTCCGGGAATGCGTATTCTCTCCTCGGCCACCTCCCGGGCAAGCCGGGCGACAAGGTGGATGTGGCGAACGATGGTGCCGGGCGGGGTGGTCAGCAGGTAACGTAAGGGTATTTTGCGCAGGAGTTCATCCAGGTCGTTATCCGGTTTGTCATCCAGTTTTTTCGGGACGTCGCGTCCCAAGGAAAGGTGTCTGACCTCTTCTCGAACTTTTTCGACCCGCTCCATGGCTTGGGGTTCGGACAGCGGGCCATGGGTGAAGAGCTTGCGGATTTTGAAATAGAGGTCCTGGAGCAGGGACGCGGTCCACTCGTTCCAGGCCTTGGGGCCGGTGGCCCGGGCATCGGCCATGCTGAGCAGGAACAGGCGATCCAGCCGCGCCTCGTCGCCGACGCGCTCGGCGCAGGCGGCCACCACCTGTTCGTCGTGCAGATCCTTGCGGGTGGCGGTCTTGAACAGCAGCAGATGTTCACGGACCAGGAACGTAGTTTCTCGGGCAATTGGCTCCGGAACCTGAAAGCGTTCCAGGATTCTCGTGGCCATTTCCGCCCCGGTCGCGGCATGGTCGGGCGCGCCCTTGCCGATGTCGTGCAGCAACGCCCCCAGGACCAAAGACGTGACGCCCCCTGGGAGGCGCTGCAGTATGTCTCCCGCCAACAACGACCTTCGCTCCCCTTTCCGGGAGGTTTGCTCCTCCACGCCCTTCTTGTTCCACCTGTTCAGCCAGCCCAGGGTTTCCACGGTATGCGCTCCCAAAGGACGCAGATGATAGGCATCGAATTGAATCCGGTCCTGGACCCGGCCTAGTTCCGGGATCAGGGCACCCAGTACGCCGGATGCGAGCAGGTCGCGTCCAGCCTGAACGCCGCCGGGAGCCATCAGGATGGCCGTCAGTTCCTGGAGGGTCTCGAAACGTTCTCCCACGTCCTGAAGCAGGGAGGTACAGGCGGAAGCCACCGCCTCGCGAACCGTCCAGGACAGCGGCAGGCCGTTTTGCCCCATCGCGGTGAACAGGGCCATGACCTGTTTTCCAGGCGGGAGGTGTCGAGGAGGGAAAGCACGGGCAAAGGTCAGTCCGTCGGCGGCCAGGACGATGCCCTGGTGGGCTTCCTTGTCCAGCCAAGAGAGGGATGGAGGGCGTTCCAGGCCGCGGATGGTACGCAGAACCGCCAGGTACATGGACCTGATGCGCTCCATTGCCTTGTGCAGTTTGCTCAGAAACAACTCCACGGCCAAACCGGCGTTGTTTCCTTCGAATCCCAGGAGACGGGCGACACGGGGTTGCAATTCCAGGTGCAGCACGTCCGCCTTGCGGCCAACCGTCAAGTGCAGAGCCGTTCGGGTTTGGAGCAGAAAGGTCACGTCCCGTTCCAACTGGAGAACATCCGCCTCAGAGAATGGGCCTACCGGTTGAGTGGTTATTCGGTCCTGGCCAGGGGCCAAGCGCGGGACCGCCAGCCAGAGCAGACGGTGGTAGTCCCGAAGGCCGCCGGGGCTGGTCTTGGTGTTGGGTTCCAGGAGATTTTCCGTCGCAAGGTCGAAAAAGAAATCAGCGTTTCGTTTTCGAGCCCCGCCCGAGAGTTCCTCCGAGAGTCCACCTGGGAGTTCCCCAGGACCTTCCCGTGCGGACTCGTCCGGACTGGAACCATGCTTAACACTCCTGCCCTGACCACCATGACTATCGGTGGCGATGGCTATATCAGCCAGGAGTGCGAGATCGTGGTGCGCGGCCAGCTCAATAAAGGCCTCGGCGAACCGCTGCATCAATGAGTGGCTTCCGGCCAGAAACCGCGTCGAAAGGAAGGCGGTGAAGGTCTTGTGATCCTCCTGGGCCAGGGCGAGACATTCCTGGAGGCAGCGAACCCCGTGTCCCAGTTCCAACCCCAGATCCCAGAGCGGGAGAAAGAGTTCCCGGCAAAAAGGGCCGGCCGTTTCAGGCACGCTATCTTGGTACAACACCAGCACGTCCAGATCGGAATAGGGGCACAGAGATTCCCGGCCATATCCTCCCACGCCCAGCACGACAAAGGGATCAGAGAGAATCCGGCTTGTATCCTCAGTGGATTGCGCCAGGATTTCCGAAACTCTGTCCTGGAAGTAGCGGTCCGTAAGCCGGGACAAGCGCACTGGAAAATCAGGCGGGACCAGGCCTTCGGCCAAAGTGGACCGCAAAAGTTCGTCGCGCTCGTCGCGTAACCGAGCTGCGGAGCTTTGTCGCGTCGCTGATTCGAGTGAAAGGGAGTCGAAAGAAAAACCGGAGGAAGAGTCGGGAGAAGGCGACATGGAATGCTACTGGCGCGGAAAAGGTGAATATCAACCGCTGAGCGGCACCGACGGAAGGGGGAGTTCGGCTAAATGGGGTTGGCTCCCTACCCCGGAATCCGGAGCCTTTACTGAAACCAGCGCAGAATCGTGTCCAGAAGATAGCGGAAGATGCCGCCCTTGTTTACGGTGCGCAACGCCACCAGGGGGTGCTCGGCGATCAGGTCGCCTTGGAGATAAACTCGCAGCTCGCCCACGGGGTGACCGATTTCCACCGGAGCTTCGATTAATTCCTGAAGAGCTAACTCCAGGCGAAGGTTTTCCCGGCTGCCTCTGGGTATGGAGGCATAAAACGTTGTTTCGACGCCCACGGGCAGGCGGGTCTCAGCTCCGAACCATAGTCGAGGCTCAACGAGAATTTCTCCGGGTTGTTGGATAGTCGCGGTTTCAAACTGTCGAAACCCCCAGTTCAGCAAGGCTTGCGATTGATCCGCCCGTGCCAAGCCTCCTTCTCGGGAGCTGGAAGCCTCGATGCCCATGACCACGGCTACCAACCGCATGTCGTCGCGCTTGGCCGAAGTCACCAGATTGTATCCCGCTGCTGAGGTCCAGCCGGTTTTCACGCCGTCCACCGAGGGGTCCCGGCCGAGAAGCAGGTTGCGGTTGTGCTGGGTGATGTCGTTGTAGGTGAAGCTGCGTTCCGAGTAGTAGCCGTAATATTCCGGGAAGTTGATGATCAGCTTTCTGGCCAGGGTGACGATGTCCCGGGCCGAGGTGTACTGCGTCTGTTCGCTGGGTAGACCGTGGCTGTTCTGGAACCGGGTGTCGTTCATGCCCAGGGCCAGGGCCTGGGCGTTCATCAAGTCCACGAAGGCCGCTTCGGTTCCGGCGATCCGTTCGGCCAGGGCCACACAGGCGTCGTTGCCGGACTGGACGATCATCCCCCGGATCAGGTCCTCCACGGTGACGTGGCTGCCCACGTCGATGTACATCCGGGACGCTCCGGTCATTCCGGTGCGCCAAGCTTGTTCGCTGACCGGAACTTCCTCGTCCAGGGTCAGCTTCCCGGCTTGCAGCTCGCGAAAGACCAGGTAGGCGGTCATGATCTTGGTCAGGCTGGCCGGCTCCACGCGCTGATCGGCGTCTTTTTCCGCCAGGGTCGCGCCGCTGCGGGCGTCCATGAGAAAATAGTTGCGGGCCGTCAGTTCGGAGGGAGGGCTGATCTCCAGGCGGGCGTGGACCGACGTGGCCAGAATCAGGAAAAGGAAAAAAAAGAAAGAAATACGGAGCAGTCGCATGATACGTCATCCTGGAAAAATGTTTTCAGACGATGCGGAGTCTGAGGTTGAGGCATCCGCAATATGCTGGGATGACCTTGGGACCTGGAGCAAGAAAGATCGGTTCCGCTCCGGCGAGAAGAGAGGTTCGTATCATTGAAAACAAAACTCAACAGTGAACTCACCATGATCCGTGGTGAACGGGATGGCCATGATCGGCTCGGAGGAGATGTGGTGAATGGTGTGGCCTTTGCCCATGATCACCGTGGGCGTGGCCGATTGGATGGTCAATCCGGTCTCGGCCAGAAGTTGACGGGACTTGCCGGAAACCATGTTCGTGATTTCACCTACGGCGTCCTTGGTGTCCTGGATGACGTCCTGGATGTCGTCTCCCAACATGTTTTTGACCACCGCAAGCGCACATTTTTGGGTGAAGGTAACGGATATGGTCCCTGTTTTGTCTCCGGTCAGGCCGATCACTCCGGTAACATCGCCTTTAGCCATGATGTCCTTCTTGACGTACGGTTTGCCCGCCACGGGGGTGATCATGGCCATGGTGGACAAGACTTCCGTTGTTGCCTTGATGAAGGACTTGGCGATTTCTATGCTCATGGATGGTGCTCCTTGATGGATTGGTGACGGATCGGCATCAAGCCACAAAAAAAAAAGTAATGACAATGGATTATGTGCTAAAATATTTGCCGCAGCAAGTCTTCTTCCGAACTCGGTCGCCCTGCTCCGTCGTTCGTTCGCGAGCTGGCAACCTGCTGGGGCTGGGTTCCGGCAACAAAGGGCAGCAGGTAGGTTGGCCCTACCCAGGCCGGTCCGGCCAACAGACCACTTTCAGCGTCGACCCGAGCCATGATCAGCCCGGGGGGAGGGGAGAAATTTTGCGTGGGATACATGCTTTCCACCTCTTGCCGGTAGGCCAGCCAAGCCGGTAGCGCGGCCCGCGAACCGGTTTCCAGGCGGCCCAGGGGGGCGAGTTGGTCAAAACCAACGTATACCCCGGTCAGCAGATACGGGGTGTAGCCGATGAACCAAGCGTCGTGGTGGTTGTTGGTCGTGCCGGTCTTTCCGGCCACCGGGCGTCCCAGGGCGCGGGCCCGACGTCCGGTGCCGTCGCGTACCGCCTCCTCCAACATGTTGGTGATAATGTACGCGTTTTGGGCGGATATTGCTGGAGAGGCGTGGACTTCATTTTCCAACAGCGGCTGACCCCAGGCCGTATGCACGGAGATAATGGTTCGAGGCTCGACTGTGGAGCCGTCCCGGGCAAAGGCGGAGAAGGCTTGGCACATATCGACCAGATTGACCGGGATGGAACCGAGACTGACGGAGAGATCGGGACTGAAGTCGCCCTGCAGGCCGAGTTCCCGCGCCCGCTGGATGATGTTGGTGATGCCCACGGACTGGGCCACCCGGATGGTGACCAGGTTTCTGGATTTGACCAGAGCGGTCCGGAGCATGGTCGGGCCGTAAAATCGGCCTTCAAAGTTTTCCGGTTTCCAAGTGTCGCTGGTAGCGGCGTCGGTAAAGACGATGGGCGCGTCCATGACGATGGATGCCGCCGTGTAGCCGTGGTCCAGGGCCGCGGAGTAGACGATGGGCTTGAACGTGGAGCCGGGCTGGCGCACGGCCTGGGTGGCCCGGTTGAAATGGCTGCGCTGAAAGCTGTAACCGCCGACCAAGGCCAGAACGTCGCCGGTCAAGGGATCAATGGAGGCCAGGGCGCCTTCCACGGTGGGCTCCTGCTCCAGGGCCAGTTCCCACCTTCTGCCCAGTAAGGTCTGGGCGATACTATCGGCCTGCTCGGCGCTCTCCGCTTCCAACTCCAGGTCCAGTTCGTCCAGGCTTTCGTTCTCCATGGGAAGCAGCGAGGCCCACACAACATCGCCGACCTCCAAGACGCGTTGAGCGTCCCGGATCGGCGGAACATCTTCCGGAGCTCGGGCCGGGTTTGGAGTTCGTGCCCAGCCCATGGTCGCGACGTCCAGCCATCCATGATACGGACCAAAGCGGACATACGCGCCATCGGTGCGCACGTCCGTGGCCAGGACCCGAATCCAATCTCCGTTCAGCAACGCGTCCAAGTTCACATGCTGATCCTGTAAAAAAACATCCGCCGCCGCGCCGGTCAGGCGTTCGATAGGACCGCGCCAGCCTTGGCGCTTGCCCAGAGCGGTCAGCTCGGAGCGCATGGCCTGTTCCGCCGCGATCTGATGGCGTAGGTCCACCGCGGTCCTGACTTTCAGTCCTCCGGTGTAGACCTTTTCCTCTCCGTACTTGGCGATCAGATCCCGACGGACTTCCTCCAGATACCAAGCACCGCGCCGCCAGGAAGGATCGCTTCCGCTGTCAAAGACCAATTGTTGTTCCAGGGCAGTCGAGTAATCGTCCGGAGAAATCCATCCCAGGGCTAGCAGGCGATCCAACACATAGACTTGCCTGGATCTGGCCCCGGCGGCGTTGCGTAACGGATTGTTCAAGGAAGGCGCCTTGGGCAGACCGGCCAGCAGGGCTACCTCTGCCAAATCCAGCTCATGGGCGTGTTTGTTGAAGTAGGTCCTGGCCGCGGCTTCGATGCCGTAGGCCCCGGCTCCGAAAAATATCTGGTTTAGATAGATGGTCAGGATTTCATCCTTGGTCAGGTAGCGCTCCAACCGGTAGGCCAGAATTGCTTCCTTGAGCTTGCGCTCATAGCTGCGTTCCGGGGTGAGCAACAGGGACTTGATCACCTGCTGGGTGATGGTGCTTCCGCCTTGGACAATGCCCCTGGCCTGGATGTTGCGAATCAGGGAGCGCAGGATTCCGGAAATGTCAATGCCCTCATGGTGATAGAAATTGCTGTCCTCGGCGGCCAGGAAGCTCTGGATGACGTGGGGCGGCAAGTCCGTGGACTCCACCAGGAAACGACGTTCATTGAAAAAATATCCCAGGACTTCCTCGCCGTCCCGAGCCAGGACCGTGGTCACCAAAGGCGGGTTGTAGTCGGTGATTTTTTTGAAGCTGGGCAGGTCCCGCGAGGCCCAGACATAGAGTCCGACGAGGCCTCCGACCCCTGCCAGGGTCAGAAAAAGCATCAGAGTAAGGCCAATGATCAGCAGTTTGCGCATTATTTCCGTCTCGCCTCATCCGCGAAAAGCCCCCAGGCGGTCAGCAAGGAATCGTGCAGGGTGCGCAGGGCGGATGTATCGGTCTTGAACAGGGCGAGCAGCCCCGAGGTTGTCGAACAGGTGTTCACGGCCAAGCATTCCGGCGAGGTCAACGTGAACAATTGGGAATGAATAAACCAGAAAGGGTAGAGTCGGCAATAATAGGGGCGGTGCTCCACGGTCAAAACACAGCCGTTTTTGTCGAGGAAAATACAACTCCCATCAACGGTTACAGACAAACGAAAGTGGGTGCCTCGGGATGGAAAGAGCTTCTGGATAATTTCGCGGCGACCAGGAAACAGTTTATGCACGGCCCGCAAAAAGCCTTCGGAATTGGGCTCCTCGACGCATGCCGGAATACCAGGTTTCGAGGCGTGAGACTCCAGCCGCAAGCGTTCTTCCGGGCTGATGGGGATGCAGGAGGCCTCCCTTCCGGGAACGATGCGGCAGCAGGTCGGAAATTGTCCGGCGCACTGTGCACATATATCGACTGGCGCGGCCTGCGTAGTCATTGAAACTTTTTGAACATATGCAAGTATTGTCGCGCCCGAAGAATTCTCGGGCGAATTATCGGACGAATTATCCGGCGAACTTGACGCCCCCCTTGCCAAGCAAGTCGTGCAGATGGACCATACCTTGGAGGAGGCCTTCGGCGTCCACCACGGGGAGGACGGTAATGGCCGCGGATTCCATGACGTCCAAGGCCAGTGCCGCTGTCTGGTCCGGATAGACGCTGCGTGGAGATTTGGTCATCACCGAATCCACCGAAGCCGTAGGGTCCAGTCGTTCCTGACAGACCATGCGTCGAACGTCGCCGTCCGTGAGAATGCCCGAGAGGCGGCCTTGATCGTCCACCACGGCCACGGTGCCCAGGCCACCGGAGTTCAGCACGGTCAGGGTTTGGGCCAGGGCTACTCCTGAGCGGACTATCGGAAGGTTTTCCCGGTGCATGACATCCTGGATCAGCAGCCGCAATCGTTGCCCCAGGGTGCCGCCCGGGTGGCAACGCCGAAAAGCGCAGGCGTCGAAGCGTTTCCAGTGGATCAGACAGACGGCCAAGGCATCGCCCACGGCCAGGGCCGCGGTGGTGCTGGCCGTGGGGGCCAGGCCCAGGGGGCAGGCTTCCTTGGGCACGACGACCTTGACCACGATGTCGCTCAGCCCGGCCAGGGAAGAGCGCTCGTTCTTGGTCAGGGCTACGACGCGCACCCCAAGAGAGCGCAAGGTGGGCAGAATGACGTTCAGCTCGTCGGTTTCGCCACTGTTGGAAATGGCCAGAGCCACGTCTTCGGGACGAATCATGCCCAGGTCGCCGTGGGCGCCTTCCACGGGGTGCAGAAAAAAGGCCGGAGTGCCGGTACTGCTCAGGGTGGCCGCGATCTTGCGGCCCACCAGACCGGACTTGCCCAGGCCGATGACCACGACTCGCCCGGAGCATTCGGCCAGGGTCTCCAGGGCGTCCAGAAAGCCCCGGCCCAGGTCGTCGCGCACGGCGACCAGACCGGCAATCTCCACGTCCAGGACTTCGCGGCCCAGGGCCAGCCAGTCGCGGTCCGATGCTTCTTGGGATGAGGGTTGAGATAGGGCTTGATATGGAGTCTGGGGCGGAATCTGAGTCATCGCCGTCCTCCGTGCAGTATCTCGTGGACTATCCGCAACACTTGTCCTCCAGGCACATCTTGGAGCAGGCGGGGTCCACGTCCACGGGATACCGTCCGTCAAAGCAGGCTAGGCAGTAGCCCATGTCCTTGCCGACGGAGTTCAGCAGCCCCTCGATGCTCAGGTAGTGCAGGCTGTCCAGGCCGATGTAGCGGGCGATGTCCGGAACCGGATGGTTGGAGGCGATCAGCTCCCCCTTGGAGGAAAAGTCGATGCCGAAATAACAAGGGTGCCGGATGGGCGGGCAGCTGACCCGCATGTGGATCTCCCGGGCTCCCATCTCTCGCAGTTTCTTGACCCTGGTGCGGATGGTCGTGCCGCGGACGATGGAGTCCTCGATGATTATCAATCGCTTACCCTTGATCAGCGAGCGGACCGGATTGAGTTTGACGCGCACGCCGAAGTCCCGCATGTCCTGGGAGGGCTGGATGAAGGTCCGCCCAATGTAGTGGTTGCGGATCATGCCCAGTTCGAAGGGCATGCCCGAGGCCTGGGCATAGCCCACCGCGGCGTACATCCCGGAGTCCGGGAAGGGCATGATGAAATCCGCGTCCACCGGAGCTTCCTGGGCCAGAAGTTCCCCCATCCGCTTGCGGGCCGCGTAAACCTCCCGTCCGAAAACCAGGGAGTCCGGTCGCGCGAAATAGACCAGTTCGAAGATGCAGGACTTGGAAGGCACGGCCTCGGCGAAGCGTCGTGAGCTGAGACAACGATCCTCAATGATCACCATCTCCCCAGGCTCGATGCAACGCAGGTATTCCGCCTCCAGCAGGTCGAAGGCGCAGGTTTCCGAGGCCACCGCGTAGGCGTCGCCCATCCGGCCCAGGGCCAGGGGGCGAAAGCCCAGAGGGTCGCGCAGGGCGATGAGCTTGTTGTTGGCCAGGATGATCAGCGAATAGGCCCCTTGGATACGGGAGCAGGCCAGGGCGATGGCTTCCTCCAGGCTTTTGCCGTTCAGGTTGCGGGCAATCAGGTGAACGATGACCTCGCTGTCCATGGTGGTCTGAAAGATGGACCCTTGCTCTTCCAGTTCCTGGCGCAAGGCCTGGGCGTTGACGAGGTTCCCGTTGTGCCCGATGGCCAGACGGTATTCCCCGAAGCGGACCATGAAAGGTTGGGCGTTGCGCAGCAGGGAGGCTCCGGTGGTGGAGTAGCGGATGTGTCCCACCGCTGTGGAGCCCTTGAGTTCCTTGCCCAGATGGCGCTCGTTGAACACGTCGGCCACCAGGCCCATGCCTCGCTGCTCCCGGATTTTGGTTCCATCCCAGGTCACGATGCCCGCGCTTTCCTGGCCGCGATGCTGCAGGGCGTACAGCCCGAAATAGGCCATCCTGGCCGCTTCCGGATGCCCGGAAATGCCGACGAGTCCGCAGTATTCTCGTTTCATTGAGCGTGTTCCTGAAAAGTGTGTCGTTGCGTTTTCGGCAATTTCTCGGAAATCCACATGGTCACCATGGCTTCCGTGGAGACGCCGAGTATTTTTGCTTGATCAGTCATGGACGAGATCATCCAACTCGGAAAGGAAAAGGAAACGGTCTGTTTTTCCAAACCGGGCCTTGTTGCTTGAGAGAAGTCGAGAAAATCGGAAATATCTTCTCCAACATCGAAACGTCGATCAAATTCTTCAGCTTTTAGAATAGTGTTCTCGTTCATTTTGGCGCGCCCTCCTTACGGAGATAATCCGAATCGCATCAGACCTCATGGTGAAAATTCCCGTCCAAATTTTGCCATTCCATTCCGCGATAATGGCATAACGAGTTTCTTGAACCATTTTGGCGGGAACAATGAGACGTTTTTCATCCATCCAAAGAGCTGTTGCATCTGGAAAGCTTATCCCATGCTTGAGCAGGTTTGCATTGCTTTTGGAGGAATCAAACTCAAACCGCATGAAGAGCCCTGAGCATTGCGTAACGTGTTTAAGTAAAAATAAGAATTTTTAGCTCAAAGTTCAACCTTGATGATACTCCTGCAAACTCTTCACTTCCATGCCCCGGCCTTTGAGTTCCTGGAGGGCCTGGGCCATGGCTTTGGCGCCGGCCAGGGTGGTGGTGTAGGGGATGCCGTAGAGCAGGGTGGTTTGCCGGATGGAGGAGGAGTCGTGCACGGTTTTTTTCCCGGAGGAGGTGTTGATCACCAAGTCGATGGCCTTGTTTTTGATATGGTCCACCACGTGGGGACGGCCCTCGTGGACTTTGAAGACTTGCTCCGCGCTGAGGCCGTGTTGCTGAAGCAGGCCTGCGGTGCCCTTGGTGGCCAGAATCCGGAAGCCAAGTTCCTGGAATATTTTGGCCACGGGCAGGACGTCCTGCTTGTCCGCGTCGTTCACGGAGATGAACACCGTCCCGGATTCGGGCAAGCGTTGGCCCGCGGCGAGTTGGCTCTTCATGAAGGCTAGGCCGAAGCTCTCGTCAATGCCCATGACCTCTCCAGTGGAGCGCATTTCCGGTCCCAGGAGCACGTCCACACCGGGGAAGCGTCGGAACGGAAAGACGGATTCCTTGACCGAGATGTACTTCAGCGGAACCTGGTCCGGGATGCCCAGATCCTTCAGTTTTTGCCCGAGCATGATCCGGGTGGCCAGCTTGGCCAGGGGCAGGCCGGTGGCTTTGCTCACGAAGGGCGCGGTGCGCGAAGCCCGGGGGTTGACCTCCAGAATGTAGATCGTCCCGTCCTGGACCGCGTACTGAATGTTCATCAGTCCGATCACGCCCAGTTCCCGGGCCAGGGCTTCGGTCTGGCGGCGGATTTCGGCGATGATTGTCTCGGGCAGCGTGTGCGGAGGCAGGACGCAGGCTGAGTCGCCGGAGTGGATTCCGGCTTCCTCAATGTGCTCCATGATCCCGGCCACCAGCGTATCCTGGCCGTCGCTGAGAGCGTCCACGTCCACTTCGATGGCGTGCTGCAGGAACTTGTCGATGAGAATGGGGTGACCGGGGCAGACCTGGGCCGCCTCGGTGAAGTAAGAGCGCAACTGGGCCTCGTCAAAGACGATCTCCATGGCCCGTCCACCGAGGACGTAGGAAGGCCGGACCACCACCGGGTAGCCGATCCGTCCGGCGATGACGATGGCCTCGTCCGGGGTCATTGCCGTACCGTTGTCCGGCTGGCGCAGGTTCAACTTCTGGAGCAGGGCCTGGAAGCGTTCCCGGTCCTCGGCCCGGTCAATGCTGTCCGGGCTGGTGCCCAGGATGGGCACTCCGGCGCGCATCAGGGGCACGGCCAGGTTCAGCGGCGTCTGACCGCCGAACTGAACGATTACCCCCTCGGGCTTTTCGGTTTCCACGATGTTCAGCACGTCCTCGAAGGTCAGGGGCTCGAAATAGAGCCGGTCCGAGGTGTCGTAGTCCGTGCTCACGGTTTCGGGGTTGGAATTGACCATGATCGACTCCACGCCCATTTCCCGCAGGGCGTAGGAGGCGTGGACGCAGCAGTAGTCGAACTCGATGCCCTGGCCGATGCGGTTCGGGCCGCCGCCCAGGATGACAACCTTGCGACTATTCTTGTCTTGGGTACTCGCCCGGGTCTCACTCTCCTGCTCGTAGGTGGAATAATAGTAGGGCGTGTAGGCCTCGAATTCCGCGGCGCAGGTGTCAACCAGCTTGTAGGTGGGCAGGACGTCCAGTTCCTGGCGCAGCTTGCGGATGTCCGTTTCGGCCCGCTTCCAGGCCGCGGCCAGTTGGGCGTCGGAAAAGCCCATCTCCTTGGCCCGGCGCAGGATGTCCGCCATGTTCGGGTTGGCGGCGGAGAGGTTCTCGGCCAGGGCAAACTGCTTCAATTCGTTCTCAAAGACGACGATCTCCGCGATCTGGCGGATGAACCAGGGATCAATGCCCGTGGCCTCCACGATTTCGGCTTCGCCGATTCCGGCCACCAGGGCCTGACGCAGGACGAACAGTCGCTTGGAGTGGGGCAGGCGCAGCCCGCTGAGAATGGTTTCGTGGTCCGGGACGGACTGGGAAAGGTCCGAACTGAGTCCCGTGACCCCGACTTCCAGGGAGCGCATGCCTTTTTGCAAGGCCTCCTTGAAGGTTCGACCGATGGCCATGGTCTCGCCCACGCTCTTCATGGACGTTGTCAGGTAGTCCTGGGAGCCTGGGAATTTCTCGAAAGTGAAGCGGGGGATCTTGATCACGCAGTAGTCTATGGCTGGCTCGAAGGAGGCCATGGTTTCCCGGGTGATGTCGTTGGGCAGTTCGTCAAGGGTGTAGCCTACGGCCAGCTTTGCCGCGATCTTGGCAATAGGGAAGCCGGTGGCCTTGGAGGCCAGGGCCGAGGAGCGGGATACCCGGGGGTTCATTTCGATGACCACCAGGTCGCCGTTTTTCGGATTGACCGCGAACTGGACATTGGAGCCGCCGGTCTCCACGCCGATCTCGCGCATGATGGCCAGGGATGCGTTGCGCATGGTCTGGTACTCGGCGTCGGTCAGGGTCTGGGCCGGGGCCACGGTGATGGAGTCACCGGTATGTACGCCCATGGGGTCCAGGTTCTCGATGGAGCAGATGATCACGGAGTTGTCGTTCTTGTCCCGCATCACCTCCAGCTCGAATTCCTTCCAGCCCAGGATGGATTCTTCAAGCATGACCTCGGTCTTGATGCTGGCGGTCAATCCCTGTTCGGCCAGGGCTTCCAGATCTTCCTGGTTGTAGGCCACACCGCCGCCGGTGCCGCCCAGGGTGAAGGCCGGGCGGACGATGATTGGAAAGCTGATCTCCCGGGCCGCTTGGCGGACCTGATCCATGTTCCGGGCGATGAGGCTCTTGGGAACGTTCAGGCCGATGTTCTGCATGGCCTGGCGGAACTCTTCCCGGCTTTCAGCCTTGCGAATGGCCTCCTGCGTCGCCCCGATGAGTTCCACGCCGTACTGGTCCAGGACTCCGGATTCGGCCAAAGCCAGCCCCGTGTTCAGACCTGTCTGACCGCCCAGGGTGGGCAGCAGGGCGTCCGGACGCTCCCGGGCGATGATTTTGGCAACCACTTCCGGATCAATGGGTTCGATGTAGGTTTTATCGGCCAGTTCCGGATCGGTCATGATCGTGGCCGGATTGGAATTGACCAGAATGACTTCGTATCCTTCTTCCTTCAAGGCCTTGAGAGCCTGGGTCCCGGAATAATCGAATTCACAGGCCTGACCAATGACGATGGGGCCGGAGCCGATGAGCAGAATGCGGCGAAGATCGGTTCGTTTGGGCATGTTTCGGAATGGGGTGGTAGAAGGTTGTCGGCTAGGCAAAGCTGTTCGCCATAGACCAAATAATGCACCGCGAAGTTCATCCAGTGGGGTCTAGAAGACCCTTAGAGGTGAGTTCCCGCGAAAAACAGTTTTATCTACCTAAGTGCGCGGTTAAACGCAAACGGACCGAGGGTCGCAACACACGTCAAGCCGTCATCATGAATCCCTGGAGCGGATAAGCAAGGCATTGATCACCCCCTCCGGGAGGCGGGCCACGGTCCAGGCCAGAATCCAGAGGAAGACCAGGGAGAAGGCCATTCTGGCCCAGAGCACGCCGCTGATGTCCGCGCCCAGCAGGAGCATCAGCAGGGTGTCCTCGATCAGGCTGTGACACAGCCCCATGAAGGTTAGAGCCAGGAAGACGTCCTTGGCGGGAATACGTCCGGAGCGGGCTTCGTGGATGATCAGCCCGCCGCCGTAGGACAGGCCCAGAGTCATGCCGACGATGGTGATGGTCCCGGCTTCCCGGCCGATGCCCATGGATTTGAGCACCGGGGAGAGCAGGCGGATCATCAGGTCCGTGACGCCCAGGCGCTTGAGCACGTCCAGAAGCATGAGCATGATCAGCACGATAACCGCGATGCCCGCCAGATTGCGGATTTCCCGCAGCACCCAGGCCGCCCAGCCCGTGGGCGGCGAATCCGGAATCCAGGACGGCTGGACCGGCGTCGTTCCCCAATTCAGCCATCCATAGCCCAGATACAGCAGCCAGCCGCAGAGTATGGCCGCTCCGATCCGCACGACAAACTGGGTGCGCACCCGGGCCCCGGAGCGCCTGGCAATGCTTAGCTCCACGGGCAGGCCGTGGGCGATGAGCATCATGGTCGCCAGGACCGTGACCTGGGCCGAGGTCAGGGGCGCTTCCGGCAGCAGGGTGATCAGGACCACGGCCGCGGCGTAGAGGTTGGTCAAAAGCGCCGTGGCCCAGACCAATCCCATGGGGCCGGGCAGCCCGAATACCTCCATCACTGGCCCCATGACCTGGCCGAGCACGGCCACCAGCCCCAATTCCTGGCATACCTTCATCACGATCATCACCGGAATCATGATCTTGAAGAGCGCCGCGCAGACCTGACCGGCGGCGAGGATGTTGCGGCGCAAGAAGTCTTGCGTGGCATGCAGAGCTGTAAACAAGGCACTGGAGGAGGGCATGGCGGAGCGACTGTCCTTTGATTTGGGATTGCGTGAGGCCTATGGACGTCCGGCTTCGCTGTCAACCCTTTCACCATCGGTCTTTCACCATCGGCATTTCAGGCCGTGATTGACTTTGCCCGTGCCTGTGCTCAGGATATTTTTTCGAAACAGAACAGTTGCGAACGTCCACCGACATCTCCAGGCAAGCGCTCAACAAAGCGGCGCTCATGCTCGCAATCAAGCTGGTCACGGGATCGCCTCCATGAAACGACAATATCTGACGCAATGGTTGCTGCTGGGGACCGTGCTGACTGCTCTCGGCGGGTTCATCACGTTTCATGTATCCTGGAGGGAGCATCTTTTCGCTTTGGGCGGCCTGTTCGCGTTGTTGGCCGTGGCCTCCGTGCTCGTGCTCGCGGAGAGCCAACGGCGACGGACTTGTGTCGCGACGCGCATGTCCGCCGCGGATGAGGCCCTGCGAAAAAGAAACGTCGATTTGGAGCGGTTTTTCAGCGTTTCCCTGGACCTGCTCTGCATTGCCGATGTCCATGGACGATTTATCCAGCTTAATCCTGAATGGGAAAAGGTGCTCGGATACCCGCTTTCAGAGCTTGAGGGGCGACCGTACCTGGACTTCGTTCATCCAGAGGACGTGGACCGGACCTTGGCTGCCGGGGCCCGCCTGGCCGCGCAACAGGATTTGCTTTTTTTTGAGAATCGTCTTCACTCCCGAGACGGCTCGTACCGCTGGATCGAATGGCGCTCCAAGCCTCAGGGGGGAATTATCTATGCGGCTGCCCGTGACGTCACGGAGCGGAAGCGGATCGAAGAGGCCCTGGTCCAGGCCAAGGAAACGGCTGAGACGGCGTCGAAAGCCAAGAGCGCTTTCCTGGCAAACATGAGCCATGAAATCCGTACCCCCTTGAACGCGGTGATCGGCCTGACCCAGCTTTGCCTGGAAACCCAACTGGAGTCGCGGCAACGCGACTATCTGCAAAAGGTGCTGCGCTCGTCCGGGATGCTGTTGAATATCCTCAACGACATCCTGGACTATTCCAAGATCGAGGCCGGGCGGCTGGTTTTGGAACAACGGGTTTTCGCCTTGAACGAGGTATTGGATCAATTGTCCGCGCTTATTGAGGCGTCGATCAAGGAAAAAGGGCTCACTCTTTCCTTACAGGTTGAACCGGATGTTCCCCGAAGCCTTGTGGGCGACTCGTTGCGCCTGGAACAGGCTTTGGCCAATTTGCTGGGCAACGCCGTGAAGTTCACGGAGCGGGGCGGGGTGGAGCTTCATGTCAGCCTTGAGGGGCGGGACGCCCATCAGGTTCGGTTGCGGTTCGCCGTGAAAGATACGGGCATCGGCATCAAACCTGAAGAGCGAGAACGACTTTTCTCCATCTTCACCCAGGCCGACGCGTCCACCACCCGGAAATTCGGCGGCACCGGGCTGGGGCTGGCCATCAGCAAGCTTCTGGCCGAAATGATGAACGGCGATCTGGACTTTGAGAGCGTTCCGGGCCAGGGCAGCACCTTCGTGCTCACCGCGATCCTTCAACCTGCCCCGGAAACGGAACCAGACCAGCCTATCGCTTCCTTCTCCGCCGCGAATCCGCCGGATATCTCAAGTGTCACGGATGATTCAGGCGAACCGGACGCCGCGACTGCCCTGGAAATCCTGGAGCGGATGATCCGCCTGGTGGAAAGCGGGGACTTGGTGGAGGAAGTCATGCTGAAGCGATTGAGCCAGGCTTTGGCCGGAAAAGAGCAAGTCCTGTTGGACGAAGCGCGGCATTGCCTGGAACACTTTGACTACGAATCCGCCTCCGCCGTCCTCCAGGCGATGCGAACCGCCGTGTCGTCGCAACCGCAACAAGGAGCATGACGCATGTCCGAATCCCTGGAACTCCGATCCGTACTGGTCGTGGACGACGTCCCCATTAATATTCAGGTGCTGGTCGAAGCCCTGCGCACGGAGTACCGGGTGCGCATCGCCGCCAACGGCCCAAAGGCCCTGGCCATCGCCGCGTCCGACGATCCGCCGGACATCATCCTGCTGGACGTCATGATGCCGGAGATGGACGGGTACGAAGTCTGCCGACGGCTCAAAAATGCTCCGGAAACCAAGAATATCCCCGTGATCTTCGTCACGGCCAAAAGCTCCAGCGAGGACGAGACCCTGGGGTTGAATCTCGGGGCCGTGGACTATATCACCAAGCCGTTCAGCATTCCGGTGGTCAAGGCCAGGGTGCGCACCCACGTTCAGCTGAAGGCCCGTACGGAAATGCTGGAGCGCTTGGCCATGGTGGACGGGCTGACCGGAATCGCCAATCGGCGCAGTTTCGACCAAAGCCTGGAGCATGAATGGAAACGCACATCCCGGAACGCTTTGCCCATCAGCGTGGTGATGATCGATATCGATCATTTCAAAGCCTATAACGACAACTACGGCCACGGAGCCGGGGACATCTGCCTGCAGCAGGTGGCCAAGGCGTTGCGCTCCGTTACCCAACGCCCTGCGGACCTGGTCGCCCGCTACGGCGGCGAGGAGTTCGCGGCCCTGCTCCCTGAGACCGACGTCCAAGGAGCCGAGATGATCGCTTCGGCCATGCGCGAGGCCGTCTCCAACCTCAAACTGCCTCACGAACACTCCCCCATTGCCGACCACGTGACCGTCTCCCTGGGCCACGCCACCGGCTTCAACGAGTTTGAGGATTCTCCCCGCAAGCTGGTGGATGCCGCGGACGGTGCTCTCTATAAAGCCAAGGAATCCGGTCGTAATCGGGTTCAGGCCGCCGGGGATTGATACCTCGGACCTTTTCTCTCAATAGACACTTGAAGGTTTCAGGGGGTTGGTCTGGGATGCGTCCCAGAGCAGCTCCTGCCCCATAGGCTCGCCCCAGCCGACCTCGTCATGCATATTTTCCGGTGTTATCCCGGCCAGAAGTTCGGACAGAATATACTTTCTGGGCATGGGCCTGAACACAATTTCGTCGCCTCTGAGTGAAATATCGACAGAGGTGTTCTCCATGAGTCCGAGTTTCGCGACGATTGGCTTGGGTATCAGGAACGCCAGACTGTTAGCCATTTTAACGGCTCTTGCTTCCATATCGTACTCCTTTTTATGCAGATTACGGATGCGAGCAAAAACAACCTGAAGAGTGTGGTAGTTATTTTTGTGCCCGTCAATCCTCCGTAGGGGCGTCTCTCGCGGCCGCCCTGGATGGGCGCGGCAACGCGGGGCAGCGGCAATATGCCGGCATTCCAATCACTCGCGTAGAACCAATAGCGCAGCATCCTGCCTCCGTGGACAGGCAAGACGCCTGGCCCACCATTTTGAGACACCGCCTATCGACACCTCCCGCCTTCCTCTCGCGGAACAAAAAACGCGGACATGGCATGATCTTCATGTCCAGCCTCTCCTGATCAACGCTCAGCGTTAATGCCTCTCTTCAAAAAAAACGCCACAAATACGCCGTTTCGCGTCGTATACGCGTCGACAGTATTCGTGTTATTATAATAAACTCAAATGATACCCGGAAGAGATTTGGCGCCCTTGGTTCCCCCGGAATCCCTCTCGACCATGGCCTCCAACCTGAAGGTCATGATCCGTGAGCCAGGGGCAAGTGGCCAATAACCTAGAGCATGAACCAGCACGGGAGGAGAAAAATGCACGGTCAGCAGCAGTCGGCGGGCAAGGACGACACCTTGCTGCAACTGGTCACGTTTCACATCGGAGACGAGGAGTTCGGGGTGGAGATCCTCAAGGTGCAGGAGATTATCCGGATGATGGGCATCACCCGGGTGCCCAAAGCTCCGGATTTCGTGGAAGGGGTGATCAACCTGCGGGGCAAGGTCATCCCGATCATTGATCTGCGCAAGCGTTTCGGCATGACCGGCCAGGAGCACGACAAGCACACCCGGATCATCGTCATCGAGATTAACGCCGTCATCGTCGGCTTTGTGGTGGATTCGGTGTCCGAGGTGCTGCGCATCCCGGCAAACACAGTGGAACCACCACCGTCCATCATTGCCGGGATCGAATCCGAGTACATCAGCGGGGTGGGCAAGCTGGCGGATAGACTCCTGATCTTACTGGACTTGGACCACTTATTGAGCAGAGGCGAACAGAATTTGCTTACGGGCTTATAGAACCCGAAATCAACCGAAAAGAAACGAGGGAAACAATGAAGAACATCCCCATTGGCATCAAACTGACTTGTGGTTTTTTGGCCCTGCTGATTCTGGTTTGCGCAGGGCTCGGCTTTATCGCCTATGAGCGGGCCTCCCGTGCCGTGTTCAGTCAAGTCGAGGAAAACATCGTCATTATCGCCGAAGATGGAGCGAGACTACTCAGAAGCCAGCTGGATTATCATCTTTTGGCCATTGAAGGGGTGGCCAACCGGCATATTATTCGGTCCATGGACTGGAGCCAGCAGCGACCGGCCCTGGAAAATGAAACCACCCGGTTGAACTATCAGCGCATGGGCGTCGTCTTCCCGGATGGCCAAGTTCGTTACCCGGACGGAACCACTGCGGACCTCAGGGACCGGGAGTATTTCCAGCGAGCCATGGCCGGACAATCGGTGTTCTCCAACGTGATTATCAGCCGGGTGACAAACCAGCCAATTCTGTCCATCGCTACACCTATCCGGGGAGAAAATGGCCAAGTCGTTGGCGTGCTGATGGCGGTAATGGACGCGACCGTGCTCAGCGATATCACGGACCACGTCAAGTACGGCGAACGAGGATATTCCTACATCATCGACGACAAAGGGGTCTTGATCGCGCACGTCAACAGGCAGTTTGTGCTGGATCAACGCAACTTCCTCGAAGAAGGTCGAACCAACCCTGATTTCGCGACGGTCTCCGCCATGCTCCAGCGCATGACCCGGGGTGAGTCCGGTTTTGACGAGTACCCATTTTTCGGGTCTGATCGTTTTTTTGGTTTCACCTCTATTCCGGGCACGGGCTGGTCCATTGCCGTGGGCGCGACGAGGAACGATGTCTTTGAGCAGGTATATACGATGCGTTGGATCATCGTTATAGCCTCTTCCGTATTTTTCGTCATAGGCATCATCATCGCCCTGTTGGTCAGCCGGAGCATTACCAATCCGGTAAACCGCCTGATGCGCTACGCCGAGATTGTGGCCAAGGGCGACTTGCAGGCCCAGTCCGGCATTAACCAGAAGGACGAGGTCGGCAAACTGAACCAGAGCATTCAAACCATGGTTCAGTCCCTGATCGAAAAGATGAAGGAGGCCGAGCACCAGTCGGATTTGGCCAGCCAGGAAACCGAGAAGGCCAAGATCGCCACCAAGGAGGCCGAGAAAGCACGAGCCCAGGCCGAAACAGCCAAGCGCGACGGCATGCTCCAGGCCGCGGCCAGCATCGAGGGCGTCGTGGAACGGATGACCACGGCTTCGGAACAGCTTTCCGCCCAGGTGGAGCAGGCCAGCCGGGGCGCGGAGGAGCAGAAGAATCGCACTGGAGAGACGGCCACGGCCATGGAGGAGATGAACGCCACGGTCCTGGAAGTGGCCAAAAATGCTTCCTCCGCGGCTGAAGGCTCGGAAAATGCACGGGGCAAGGCCCAGGACGGCTCGAGGGTGGTCACTCAGGCGGTGGCGGCCATTAATCGGGTGGAAAGCACGACGGAGGCTATGAAGGACGATCTGACCAAGCTCGGGCGGCAGGCCGAGCAGATCGGCCGGATCATGACCGTGATCGAGGACATCGCGGACCAGACCAACTTGCTGGCTCTGAACGCGGCCATCGAAGCGGCCCGGGCCGGTGACGCCGGAAGAGGGTTCGCCGTTGTGGCCGACGAGGTGCGTAAGCTGGCCGAAAAAACCATGAACGCCACCAAGGAAGTGGGCGACGCCATTTCGGCCATCCAGGAAGGCACCAAGGACAGCCTCCGGGGCATGGAACAGGCCGTCGAAGCCGTGGGCGATGCCACCAAGCTGGCCACTGTATCGGGTCAGGCTCTGCGGGAGATTGTTTCCCTGGTGGAGGAGGCCTCGGACCAAGTCCGCTCCATCGCCACCGCCGCCGAGGAGCAGTCCGCGGCCAGCGAAGAGATCAACCGCGGGATGGAGGACATCAACCGGATCTCCACGGAGACCAGCGAGGTCATGGACCAATCGGCCCAGGCCGTGTCCGAACTGGCCCGCCAGGCCGTGGAACTGCGCACCCTGGTGCAGCAACTCAAGCAGGGTTGATACTTTCGCCCGGCCCGATCATCCAGATTGGGCCGGGCGATGATTTTTTCGCGAGGACAACGCCACACGGCATGTAGCGTTTAGGAGGATTATGAAACAGACCGCCTTCGAAACGAACCTCCATGCTGCTCCCGCCAGCCAGGAGAAGGATGACTTCCCGCCCAAGGCAGCCTTACGAGAGAGCGAGGCAATGCCGCTTGAATGTCTGGAAGCCGCCGGGATAGGGAGCTATGTCGTGGATTTGGTCGGAGCTGTCTGCAACAGCTCAACAGTACTCAACTCCCTTTTGGGCACCCCACAGCAGGAAAAGCATCTTCCGAAAATTTGGCCGTCCTCCATTCATCCTCAATGGCGGGATCAGGTCATGCGTGCGCGCGACGAAGCCATGAAAAAATGTGAGCGTTTCGACCAGGAATACAAGATTATCCGGCAAGACGACGGCAGGGAACGCTGGGTGCACGACGTGGGAAGTTTTGAAGGGGATGATCAGGGCAAGCCGGTCAGGATGATAGGCGCCATCAGGGATATTACGGAACAAAAAAAAATGGAGCAAGAACAGGAAAAACTTCAAGTACAGCTGCTTCAGGCGCAGAAGATGGAGGCCGTGGGCATTCTGACGGGCGGCGTGGCCCATAATTTTAACAATATCCTGCAAACCATGAGCGGAACCATTGAACTTATGCGTCCAAGCGTTCCCCGTGACCATCCCGACATCGGCCGTCTGCGGACACTCGCCAAGTCCGTTGATCGCGGCGCTTATCTGGTCCGGCAACTCTTGCAGTTCAGCCGCAAGGCCGAAACCCACAAGGAATGGATGGATATGAACCAGGAAGTCGCTCACGTCGTCGCGTTGCTGGAACATGTCATCCCCAGGATGATCAGTGTGGAGGTACGCCTTGTTGAGGATATCTGGACCGTCAACGCCGATCGGGTTCAGGTGGAGCAGGTGCTGCTCAACCTGGCGAACAATGCCGTGGACGCCATGTCGGACGGCGGTCGGCTGACCATCGCGACGCAAAACGTGATGATCGACGAGTCACATGCCCTCGGCCTCCCTGGTGTTCAGCCCGGCCCGCATGTCTTGCTGACGATCACGGACACCGGGTGCGGAATGGACAAGGAGACGCTGGAGCATGTTTTTGACCCATTCTTCACCACGAAATGTGTCGGCAAAGGCTCCGGACTGGGGCTCGCCACGACGTTCGAGATCATCTCTGGCCACGGCGGACATGTCGCATGCTCCAGCGAACCGGGCCTGGGGACCACGTTCAAAATCTACTTGTCGGCCGCGCCGGATCGCGAGGCGGTTCAGGATGAGCCGGAGCAGGTTGCCCCGGTTTTTCCGGAAGGTGATGAAACCATTATGGTGGTGGACGACGAGCCGGACATTCGTGAATTGACCAAGGAGTCCCTTGAGTCACTTGGGTATGCCGTGATCGCGGTGAAAAACGGAGAGGATGCCCTGGTAGTTTACGCGGAAAAGAAAAACACAGTCCGGCTGGTCATTCTTGATCTGGGCATGCCCGGCATGGGAGGGCGACGCTGTTTGCGCGAATTGCGGCGCATCGATCCAGAGGTGAAGGTCCTCGTGGCCAGCGGATACCATGAAGTCGGACTGGTTGATGAGGTCTTGAAAAACGGTGCGGCCGGATTCATCCACAAGCCCTATCAGCTTCGCGACCTGGCCATCCGGGTTCGAGACGTGCTGAACCATGATCGGCAAGAGGACGGCGAGGTGTAGCAGAGTGCCTTGCGCTTCGGGTCATAAGTTTCGCCAAGGAGTTTGCGCAATGGGTTCCTAAAAAAATGGTTTCAAAAAGGTGCGAGTAATGGGAGCCCGGATTCTTTTCAAGAATACATTCCATGAGCAAGCCAGGGAAGATTTCTTTGTTGACCATAGACCGGCTGGCCTTGAAGGCCGCGGTGATCTGGACGCCGTGCGGGGAAAGGAGAGGCGGTTCTAGGAGGTGCGGGAAACGCTGAAGCATGTCGACACGGGAATGTAGAGGCTTGGCTTGACGGGAGAACTGGTTCGGGCTCGCCGTTGAACGGAAAGGAGAAGCATATGCATCAATGGCCAAATTCGGATCACCACATTGGAGATCGGTTACGGTATTTGCGGACGCTAAAAAACATGACCCAGGCCGAACTGGCGCAAAAGCTCGACATCAGCCTGAGACAGTATAACCGCGTTGAACGGGGCGAGTCGCAACCGACCATCGCGTTGTTAGAGCGGATTTGCGCGGTCCTTGATTCATGCTTGAGCACGCTTTTTTTGGTTTTCGACGCGGAGGGAAGAAGTGACTGTCTCGAAAGAACTGGAGAAAAACAAGTTGATTGCGGACATTCACTGACCGGGGTGTGGACCTTGAGAACCACCTCCGGACCGCCTCGCTGGTCCGCTTCCCTGTATCAGCTTCTTGGCTACACGCCTTTTTCCGTCAAGCCCACCTTGAGTCGCTTTTTAAAGCATGTTTCTCCTGAAGGCCAATCCGCATGCAAAGCGTTTATTGATGCCACGAAGCAATCAGAAAACATCGGGAGCCAGTTTCTCCGTATAGTCACAAAATCATCGGAAAAACGTTTTGTAGTGATTTCCATGGATTTCCTTCCCGGAGAAAGCACTGATGCAGAACCTTATATTCTTGTCCAGGATGTAACGGATAGAATACTCATGGATCGTGATCTTGTTCGTGGAAATGAGCAACTGGAAGAATATGTTCGTGAGAAAAACAGCGAACTTGAGTTGACGCTGTATCGCTATCAGCAGGAGATTTCAGAGCGTATCAAATTAGAAAAATTTTTAAATATTTACAAGATGATGGTCATGAATTCAAATGACGCGCAAGTATACGTCAATATGGAAGGAATCATCGTCGTCGCGAATGTCGCCTATGAAAAGATTATTAATATTCCGGTGCAAAAAATAATCGGAATATTACACCAGGTTTTCATTTCCAGAAATTTTGGCGACGCATATTATGATCTTGAAGTTAAACCGCGCGTGGATACCGCTCTTCTGCATGGAAGAATAACATTTTATGACGGATGGATAACTCTGGATTCAGGCCGTAGGTATTTGAGTCGTAGCTACACCCCATGCAGAGAGGGGAAAAATATGGTCGGGGTGATCATCACGGTACATGACCTCACCCATCTGATGATTGCCCGTGATCAACTCGCGGAAAGCGAAGCCCGCTTTCGTAACCTTCTCGCCAACATCCCCAACGTGGCCGTCCAGGGGTATCGCATGGACGGCACGACTTTTTATTGGAACCAGGCTTCGGAACAGATTTATGGTTATTCCTACGAGGAAGTCGTGGGCCGTAAAATCCAGGACCTGATCATTCCTCCGGAAATACGGGAAGAGGTCGAAACGGCGATGCACCATATGGCCCAAACCGGCGAGCCCATCCCCGCCTCCGAGTTGTGGCTGATGCGCAAGGACGGCTCCCTGGTCCCCGTGTATTCCAGCTACGCGATCGTCAAAAAGGAGGGCGCCCCAGCGGAATTGTTCCGCATTGACATCGACCTTACCGACAGACTGACGGCCGAGAAGGCGGTACGGAAAAGCAATGAACGTCTCCGTTCCTTGTACGAAAACACCCCGGCCATGCTCCATTCCATTAATGATAACGGCGAAATCGTCAGCGTCAGCAACATGTGGCTCGAAAAACTCGGCTACACCCGGGAAGAAGTGCTGGGACGCCGCTCCGTGGACTTTTTCACAGAGGAATCCAGATGTAGGGCAGTGGAAGTGAACATCCCCAGGTTTTTCGAAACCGGCTCGGCGTATGACCTGCCGTACCAGATGGTGACCAAGGATGGGCGGATACTGGAAGTGTTGATGTCCGGCGTGTCCGAATACGATGAAGACGTTGTCTTTCTGAGGTCCATGGCCGTTACCCAGGACGTTACGGAACGTAGAAAGGCCGAAAAAGCACTCGTGGAGAGTGAACGACGCTTTCGCACGCTGGTTGAAAACCTGCCCGTATTGATCAATGCCGGGACAACAGAACCGAACGTTGGGTTCACCTATTGGAATAAGGCCTGCGAAGTTATTACCGGTTATTCTCAAGAAGAGGCCCTCCTCAATCCTGAAATTTTTGCCCTGATGTATCCGGACCAAGGGTATCGTGAGCAGATCGTGCGTGATTGGGAGGAAAAAAAGGGGCAATTTGATAACAAGGAAATTATTCTGACATCCAAGGATGGATCACAACACTGCGTCGCATGGTCGAACCTTCCACGAGAACTGAGCTTTACGGGGAACGCCGCTTGGGCCGTCGGCGTGGATATCACTCAACGCAAGCTGGTCGAAAAGGCGGTGCTTGATCAAAAATCCTACTTACGGGCAATTCTTGATACGACACGAGACGGGTTCTGCATTGTCGACCTCCAAGGTCATATCGACGACGTCAATGAGGCGTATTGTCATATGTCCGGATATACCAGGGAAGAGTTGCTACGCATGCACATCAAAGACCTGGATAGTGACGAAACTCCGTCTGAAATCGCGGAAAGAGTGGCGCGCATCATCACAAACGGTTGCGAGCTGTTCGAAGTCCGGCAACGGAGAAGTGACGGTAAAGTTTATAACATCGAGGCCTCCGCGACATTGTTGAACATGAACGGAGGAAAGATCGTCTGCTTTTTGCGGGACATCACGCAGCGGAAGCAGGCCGAGGCAGCGTTGGCCCAAGCCAAGGAAATCGCGGAAGCAGCCAATCGGTCCAAAAGCGACTTCCTGGCCAAGATCAGCCATGAAGTCCGGACGCCTTTGAACGGAATCGTTGGTTTTGCCAGCCTTCTCGTGGACACCTCTCTTGATGCGGAACAGCGCGAATGCGTCTCGCATATTATCGCGAGTTCGGAAAAAATGCTCAACCTGCTCAATACCTTGCTCGACTTTTCGAAGGTCGAGGCTGGGAAGATCGAACTACAGGATGAATCCTTCTCGCCCTGCTCGGTCGTGAAGGAGGCGGTGAACCTGATGACCCCCTTGGCCCGTCAAAAGAGCCTTGCCCTGAAATGGAACGTTGCGGAGGATGTGCCGAATGTTCTCCGGGGAGACATGGACAGGTTGCGACAAATTCTGCTGAACCTTGTCGACAACGCCATCAAGTTTACGGATCAGGGCACAGTGGACCTGTTTTGTAGTCTGGAGATGATTGACGGTCCAAGAGCTCTGTTGCGTTTCACGGTCAAGGATACGGGGATCGGCATTTCACCGGACCAGATCGATGCGCTGTTTTCTCCGTATGTTCGTGGAAAGAACGTGGGTCGACATTCCGGTACCGGACTGGGCCTGGCCATCTGCAAGGAACTGGTGGAATTGATGGGCGGCGAAATCCGGGTGCAAAGCACGGAAGGCGAAGGGGCGACGTTCTGGTTCACGGCCTGGTTCTCGTTGCTTGAGACGGTAGCTGAAGACTGATAACAGTAGTTCCATCTTGTTTTCCAACCTATATCCGTGAAGTTACTGCATAGCTAATACAGTCGCACTGCAGAAATTTTATTGACTTAAACCATATATTTCGATATGATGCCTCATCTACGCAGTGGTCTTAAAAGTTCATCCAGCAGGTGGTGAGCGCAACGAGCATGGGCATATCCAAGGAGGTTCACAAGAAAAACGTCCAAGTCGGTCCAGCCGGCCTGGTATTCGTCGGACAGACGGCCAAA